>RZYP01000032.1 GCA_009930275.1 Negativicutes bacterium | reverse complement strand
GATAGCTGGGGGGATCCACCTGTTCCCATCCCGAACACAGTAGTTAAGCCCCTATACGTCGAAAGTACTTGGCTGGAAGCGGCCTGGGAGGATAGAAAGTTGCCGGTTGTGTAAAAAGACCTGTACTGAATGTACAGGTCTTTTTACTTTTGCTAATTGCTTAAACATGGAAAAATACTACTTAATATGATATAATAAGCAAATTTAGAATTATAAGCTTTAAGCGCGAGGTTGAATAAATTGACAAACTATGATGCAGTTTTTTTTGAAATAGCACTTTTTTGTTACATATTAGGGTGCTTTACCGTATTAATACCAAGGACAAAACAGTTGTTTGCACACTATGTTGCCCAGGTGATGAGTATTATCGCCAGCTCTATTGTTTTTGTTATAGCGGGACGATATTTGCTTAGTGGTGAGACCGCTTTAATGAAATTTATTTTGGTTGGCAACTACACTCTTGCTATTGATCCTTGGAGTGCTGTGTTTTTATGTATTACCGGACTTGCTGGGATTATTACGAGTATTTTTGCGATGGACTATGCCTTGGGTTACATTGGTAAGCGACTTCGTGGCCTGTCCGGATTATGGAATTTTTTTCTTCTTGCCATGGTTCTGGTTTTAGTTGCACAGGACGCTTTTAGTTTTTTGTTATCGTGGGAAGTAATGGCGATAGTCTCCTTTTTGCTCGTTAATCATGAATCAGAGAAAAAGGAGACATGGCAAGCCGCATACCAATATCTTGTTATGACACATATAGGCACAGCTGCAATAATGATTGCCTTCTTTATAGTTGGCAGTGGCTCTACAGGATTGGATTTTTCTGATTTAAACATGTCGGCGTTACCTGAAGCTTCTCGCAATCTTGCTTTTAGTGCTGCCTTTCTGGGGTTTGCTCTTAAGGCTGGCCTAGTTCCTTTACATGTATGGTTACCCAATGCACATCCAGCTGCGCCAAGTCATGTTTCTGCCCTGATGTCAGGCGTAATGCTTAAAATAGCAGTTTACGGGTTTGGAAGATTCATATTCGGCTTTCTGGGTCCAATTGAATTTTGGTGGGGGGCCGTTGTTCTTATGATCGGTTTGTTATCAGCGTTTTTAGGTGCTCTTTATGCTCAAATGGAAAAAGACATGAAGCGATTGTTGGCCTATTCCAGTGTAGAAAACATGGGAATTATATTTTCTGCTTTAGGTGTTGGAATGTTAATGTTGACTACATCCTATAAAGAGTATGCTGTACTCGGCTTTACTGCGGCCATTGTTCATTCATTCAATCATTCAATAATGAAGTCCCTCATGTTCATGGTAGCAGGCTCAGTAACCCATGCCGTTGAAGATAAAAATATCGAGAAAATGGGCGGGTTGGGCAAACTAATGCCATGGACAGCCGCTTGCGCATTGCTCGGTTCCATGGCGCTGGCAGCTTTGCCGTTGACGAATGGTTTCGTTGGCGAGTGGCTGACATTACAGAGCTTTGTATTTTTGGCAATGGCTGATGCAGGAACAGGGTTACGCTTGCTCTCAGCTTTTGCCTTTATAATGATGGGAATGACTGGTGCTTTAGCGTTAGGCTGTTTTGTACGATTGCTTGGTATAGTATTTTTAGGCAGGGCACGCTCGCGTCTTGCTGAGTCAGCCCATGAGGTATCCAGGTGTATGATTATCGGAATGCTTATACCGGCATCGCTGGTCTTGCTGGCAGGACTTGTGGCAAAGCCTGTAGTTAGGATAGCTCAGCACATTGCTGAAGCAAGTATCCCAAGAGTAAGTGGGGTAAGCTCTGAAAGGCTTTTACTGTGGGACAATGGTGCCGGACTTCTTAAGTATGAACCATTTATGTTGTTTGTCGCTGCGGTTATTTTAGCTATTATTTTCTGGCTCACAGTCTATCGGGGTGCAATCTTGACAAGGCGTGATGTTACATGGAACTGTGGCACAGTTCCAACTTTGAGGCAACAATATTCAGGAACAGGATTCTCTAAGCCTGTCCGCCGCGCTTTTGATTTCTTATTGAAGCCACGACGCGAGGTTGTCTATTTGCAAAAGGAGCATAAATATTTTGGCAGGAGCATGGTCTTTACTTTAACTATACCGGACCGTTTCACGGAAAAGTTGTACATACCTTTGCAGCACCATTTGGTAAAGACTGCTTCGCTTTTGCGTAGAATTCAGGCAGGAAGTGTTAGAATTTATATCGGCTATGTAATGGTGGCGATGGTTCTTGTCTTAATTTGGGGGGCATTGTAATATGGACTTAAATTATATTTATGACCTTATTTTTTCCTTTCTTCAAATGACTTTGTTTGTTGCTTTTGCACCACTATTTTCCGGCATAATAAAAAAAACAAAAGCGCTTCTTCAGAATAGAACAGGTGCCGACATCACGCAAGATTATTATGATCTATATAAGTGGTGGGGGAAAAAGACAGTAGTTACACCGTATACGGGACTTATTTTTTTATTGGCGCCTTTTATGTATTTACTAAGCACTATGCTTGCAGCATTTTTGCTGCCCAATATATTAAACAATCTGACTTTTGGTGATATTTTTGTGTTTGTTTCGTTACTGGCAATTGGCCGTTTTTTTATGGCTTTATCTTCTTTTGATGCCGCTACGGCTTTTGGTGGAATGGGAGGATCACGCGAAATTTATGTATCAACTTTTGCCGAGCCGGCAATCTTTCTAGCTGTGTTGTCATTAATATTGAAGAATGAAAACGCAGTCATTTCCGGCATGATTTTTAACGGTGGAACGCAAATTAATGTTGCAGGCATACTCGCTTGTGTCGGTTTCTTTATTCTAATGCTGACAGAAAACGGTCGTATTCCTGTCGATAATCCTGACACGCATCTGGAACTTACGATGATTCATGAATGTATGTTGCTGGAGTATTCAGGAAGATTGCTTGCGGTTATTCATTTAGCAAGTATGGTCAAAGCCTTATTGTTTATGACATTGTTTTCAATGGTTTTTTTACCGTTGTCGCTTCCTCTCTTAGTAAAGGTCATTTTGACATCAGTTTCAATTGCTCTCATGGAAACATTGAACAATAAAATGAGATTGTTTAAAATTAGAGCTTATCTTTTGGCAACAGGCGGGCTGTTATTGTTGGCAATAGTGGCGCAATAAGGGGTATAAAATGGAACAACTTGTTATGGTTTTATTATTTGTAGTTTTTTTACAGAATCGCATCATGGATTTGCGCAAAGCAGTTGCCTGCCTTTGTGTACAATCTGCCATAATTGCCGGTGCCTGTTTGATTTCGGGATTCACCGCGGGTCATGGTCTGCATGGGCTTGTGCCGGGTCTTCTGACAATTTTAGTAAAAGTTTGTCTTATTCCATATGCACTTTTTCACTTGGTTGGCAAATTGACTGATGAAAGAGAGCTTGTTTCCGAAATAAATACCAATTATTCGACGGCTCTAAGCGCTATTTTCTTGATGCTTTCCTACCTTCTCGTTGATAAAATGCTCCCTGGAATAGGTGACAGAGATATTATGGCATCTTCTATGGGGTTAATTTTAATAGGACTTGTACTTATAGTTATGAGAAGAAGAGCGATTATGCAGATAATTGGCTTGATGACAATGGAGAATGGTATATATTTACTGGGCCTTGTGATGACAGAGGGCTTACCTACTGTTATTGAGCTAGGCATCTTTTTTGACGTTCTTGTTGCTGTTCTTGTTCTTGTTATTTTGACCAATCGATTGAATCTATCTTTCATGACTACGGATACCAATGTATTACGAAAGCTGAAGGGGTGATTCGATGCAAACGCTTATCTATGTAATGCTAGGATTGCCTTTTGCTTTTGTTCTGCTTGCTGTAAGCGGTAGAGTCAGCAACAATATGTTACATATATTAAATCGTATTGTGGCTACTGCTGTGGGCATATTTTTTTTGGAATTGCTTATAATGATGTCTCCCGGAGAAGTTTTCGACAGCGAATATCTATATCTGGATGCGCTGAGTGTCTGGGTCCTTTTAATTGTTACCATTTTGTATGTTGCTTCTGCCTGGGTATCAAAATCGTATCTGATTCGTGAGCATAAAAGAGGATACCTTTGCCGTACGCCGAAGCTTATCGGACGTTACTACGCGTTGTTTAATTTGTTTGTCTGGACAATGATGCTGGTTTTGATGTTGAAAAATCTTGGCTTGATGTGGGTTGGTATAGAAGCAACAACATTAGTTTCAGCTTTATTGGTTTCTTTCAAATTCACCCGTTCGGCTCTTGAAGCTACCTGGAAATACATAATGGTTTGTACTGTTGGGATTTGTCTTGCTCTTTTGGGAACGATGATTCTGTATTACGCACAATTGACTGCCACGGGTACAGAAAAAGCTTTGAGCTGGCTTTGGCTTAGTCAACACGCTGACTTGCTTAATCCTTCTATGACGAAATTGGCGTTTCTGTTTATTTTTATTGGTTACGGAACCAAGATAGGACTTGTACCTATGCATACCTGGCTGCCGGACGTGTACAGCGAAGCTCCTTCTTTAATAAGTGGCTTGCTTTCAGGTGCTCTTTGTACATGTGCAATTTATGTGCTGATTCGCAATTTAATCATTGTTATGCCTACTGTAGGAACTGCTTTTATAATGAATTTGTTTTTAGTATTTGCGTTTCTGACGGTCTCGGTTGCAGTGCCATTTGTATTGGTGCAACGAGACATCAAGCGCCTTCTGGCTTATTCAAGTATGGAAAACATAGGCATTATGGTTGTTGGTTTAGGACTTTTCAGCAGTGTTTCTGTTGGAGCTACACTGTTACATATGTTTAATCATGCCTTGATAAAATTTGTTTTATTCTATATTGCAGGAACAGTTATTCAAGAGTTTCAAACAAAAAATATGATGCGTATCCATGGAATGGTGCAAGAAGCCCCCAATACTGCCACATTTTTGTTAATGGGAATGTTTGCTATTCTTGGAATGCCGCCTTTTGGTCTGTTTTTCAGCAAATTTAATATAATTTTTTCGTTGTTCAAAAATGGGCAATATTTACTTGGCAGTTTGCTTGTTCTTCTCCTGGCAGGAATTTTGATCGGCATTCTCTATCATGTCATGAGAATGTTGTCTGGAAAAGCAAAGCGTAAAGCAGATGCCGATCTTTTGGATCATACGGACACACCGTTTTTAGCTGCTCTGTTGATTGGATCAATAGTTCTTGGCATGGGGCTTGATCGTATTCCTTATTTGAGCAGTTTATTGATTGAAGCATCGCAGATAGTGGTTGGAGGTGGTCAGCTTTGATTAGGGTAAAAGGCAGTGGCCTCAGAGGCGCGGCTAACGTTTGCTCACACAATGGCAGGAGTCCTTTGACAGCTATGTTTGCCTCTGATGAAACAGTCATTGGACAAGGATATGTCATTTATTGTTTATTTGAGGACTATCACACACATGATATGCAAATAGTGAGAGCTCAATTTGAGCCGGAAGATGAATTGAAGTATGAGTCACTGACACCTCTTTTTCCGGCAGCTGCTTGGTATGAAAGAGAAATTTATGATATGTTTGGGATTGAACCTTTAGGACATCCTGACTTACGGCCGCTTGTTTTGCATGAAGGCTATCCTCGTGGTTTTTACCCCTTGCGCAAGAATATAGCAGCCAGTGCGGATGTGCATGGTGAGCGTGAATATAAAATTGCTACGGCCCAGGGGGAAGGGCTTTTTGAGGTAGCTGTAGGCCCAATTCACGCGGGGATTATAGAACCGGGCCATTTTCGCTTCAGTCAGGCGGGAGAATCAATCTTGCAGATGGATGCAAAGTTGTTTTACACGCATCGTGGTATTGAAAAAGCCGTTGAAGGAAAAACTCCGGAAGATGCTTTATTCATGGTTGAAAGGATTTGCGGGGCGTGCTCTGTAGCCAATACCTTTTCGTTCTGCCAGGCAGTCGAAAAACTGTCTGATAAACAGGTGCCTCGTCGAGCTTGGCTTATTCGAACCGTTTTGGCTGAGCTGGAACGATTGTATAACCATGTCGGCGATACGGGAAATTTGTGTGCAGGTGCCGGCTTCACGGTGCCTAACAATATTGGTGCCAGACTTAAGGAAGTATTGCTTCGCTGCAATGAACAAGTTGCAGGGAACAGGTTTCTGCGCGGTATGATTGTTCCGGGTGGTGTGAAATTTGATATTGATGCAGAGAAAATAAGCATTATTGCCACTGCTATAAATAAAATCGAATGCGAGTATGCCAGGCTCTCACAAATTTTGGCGGAGCAAAGCGATTTCTTGAATCGTATCCGGAATACCGGTATTGTAAGAAAGAAAACGGCAATTGATCTGGCAATGGTTGGGATTGGTGCACGTGCGTCAGGAGTCGCTCGCGACTGCAGAAAAGATTTGCCTTATGGCGTGTATCCTGAACTGAATTTTAAAGTAATTACGGAGCAAAGCGGTGACGTTGAGGCACGGCTATTGGTAAGGGAAAAAGAAGTAACGGAATCAATCAATATTGTGAGGCAGCTGTTGGAAATGCTTGCAAGTGCAACCGATGAAGAAGAGCTTTGTACCAGCGGAATGACCTATAGGACGGAAGAAGGCAGCTGGGGCATTAGCGAGTCTGCTCGCGGCAGTGATTTACACTGGGTAATGCTCGACAAGCAACAAAAGATTTACAGGTTATTTGTGCGGTCTGCTTCTTATACTAACTGGCCGGCTTTGCCCATTGCTTTACAGGGCGAGATTATTCCCGATTTTCCGTTGGTTAATAAAAGTTTTGAACTTTGTTATGCATGTCTGGATCGTTAGGAGGAAAAGATATGTTGAAGTTAATCGAGGCAATCTTTGTCGGTAAGATACAGACAGAAGAAATAGATACGGTTGGCTCAAAACAATTTCGTGGAGAGTTGAATTGCAATACCGCAGAATGTGACAAATGTGGAAAATGCCTGGAGGTTTGTCCGGTAAAAGCGGTAACCTATAACGAATACGGACGCCCGGCTATTGACTACAAACGCTGCGTTTTTTGCGGAAGATGCGTTGATGCCTGTGCAAGCAAGTCCTTGTATCACTCAAACCTAGAAGTATTGCCGGAAATTATAGCCGATAGCCAGGTGGACATAGGAAGGGTTGTTACAAAAAAGATTGGGAGATCGCTCCATGTCCGCCATTTGGATGCTGGTTCCTGCAACGCTTGTGATTTTGAAATGGGTGCCCTTTCAAATCCGAATTATGACTTGCATCGTTTTGGTATATCTTTTGTTGCTTCTCCGCGTCATGCGGACATAGTCATGGTTACAGGAGTAGTAACGCGCAACTTAGAGCAGGCTGTGCGCATGACATATGAAGCGATGGAAGAGCCAAGACTGGTTATGGCCGTAGGAGCTTGCGCCGCGGGAGGGGCAACCTTTGGATCAACGTATGCAATTGTGGGTGCTCTCGATAAAGTTTTGCCGGTTGATATTTTCGTACCTGGCTGCCCGCCAAGACCATCGGCAATGATAGTGGCTCTGCTGGCTGCGGCCGATTTGTATCTTGAGAAAAACAGAAACATGATTTTAAAATAAAACTGAGAATATTGGACCGATACAATTAATTCAGGTGGAAATTTTATACAGAACTACATGTTTATTTTTTGGGTAAAATAATGTTGTGCTTTTACTGTTAAAGTAGTATTATTTATAATACAGACTTACGAGACAGGGGGTAATGATTATGATTGTTTACAGAGAGGCTACGTTTGATGATGCGGAACATATACATAAATTATGTAATTATTATGCATCAATTGGTTTGATGTTGCCACGTTCTCGTAACAGTATTTATGAAAATTTACGTGATTATATAGTGGCGGTGGAAGACGGGAAGGTTTTAGGCTGTGGGGCACTTCATTTTGTTTGGGACCGCTTGGCAGAAATACGTTCATTGGCAATCGATGCTGACCACAAAAAAAGAGGCATAGGTAAAAATATCGTAGAGCTTCTTGAAAAGGAAGGAATTAAACGAGGGGTCAAAATGTTTTTCACTTTGACTTATCAACCAGGCTTCTTTATGAAATGCGGATATACCGAAACAGCTAAGGAAAGTTTGCCGCAAAAGGTTTGGAAGGAATGCGTGCATTGCCCGCAGTATCCATACTGTAATGAGATAGCTTTTATTAAAAAGACTCCTGACTATGTTCCTCATGCGATTTTGCCTGAGGCTGTACAGGAAAAGTGAGAGGTTGGGACGTGCCGATGTTAGAAGAAGCCGTAAAGAAGAAAATTTGGGCGCTAGTTGGCGCCACAAATAATAAAGATAAGTACGGTTGTAAGATTTACAAACGCCTTTTAAAAGCGGGCTATGAAGTTTATCCGGTAAATCCTGGTATTGCGGAAATTGATGGCGCAAAATGTTATGCATCCATAGCGGATTTGCCTGTTGTACCAGAGGTCGTAAACATAGTTGTGCCAGCCAAATTTGCGGTGGGAGCTGTTAAGGAAGCTGCGGAAAAGGGCGTAAAGATCGTTTGGCTTCAGCCAGGCTCTGATAAGCCGGAAGTTGTCAAAGCGGCTAAGGATGCAGGCCTTGAAGTTATCGAGGATTGTGTTTTGACTAGGATATTCGCAAAAAAATAAAATTGCAATAGGGCGAACCCCAGAGGTTACGCCCTATTTTTGTAATGGGAGGTTCAGAATGCTCAACATAGGATGCCATTTGTCAATTGGCAAAGGTTACTATAATATGGGGAAAGAAGCTTTAAGCATCGGAGCCAATACTTTTCAATTTTTTTCACGTAATCCGCGGGGAGGAAAAGCAAAGGCAATGAACTTAAAGGATATCGAGGCGCTAACCATTCTGGCAAAGGAAAACAACTTTGCAATGTTGATGGCACATGCACCTTATACAATGAATGCCTGTTCTCCTGACCCCAAAATCAGAAATTTTGCCATACAGGCACTGCGGGAAGATTTAGAGACACTTGAGTACCTTCCTTCAGGTTATTACGTCTTTCACCCGGGGAGCCATGTCGGGCAAGGTGTTGATATGGGCATAGGGTTAATTGCTGACATGCTGAATACTGTAATCAGCCCTCGGCAGAAAACGACTGTTCTTCTGGAAACAATGTCAGGTAAGGGTAGCGAAATAGGGAGCAGTTTCGAAGAATTACGTTCAATTATTGATCTGGTAGAAGTTAAAGATAAAATCGGCGTATGTCTTGATACTTGCCATGTCTTTGATGCCGGTTATGATATAGTAAATGATTTGGACGGAGTTTTAAAAAAATTTGATGAAATAATTGGACTGGACTATTTGAAAGCCGTTCATTGCAATGACAGTCTCAATATTCTCGGTAGCCATAAGGATCGTCACGCAGGCATAGGAAAGGGCATGATAGGTCTTGATGCTATGAAAATGGTAATAAATCATAGAGCCCTCAGAGAATTGCCTTTTTATTTGGAAACACCGAATGACTTGATCGGGTATGCTGAAGAAATAAAAGTATTAAGAGCTTTGTACCTGGAATAGAGAGGAACAGTTTATGGTAAACAAAAGCTTTGGTAAAACTTGTATTGGACTAATCTCAATCGAAGATAATGGATATGCTTTACCAAAAATAAGTTTTGAAGATATTTCTGCAGAAGATAGCGTTTATAAAAGCTATCTTGCAGAAATGGCGATAAAGCAGTTAAATGAGTATTTTAGCGGCATACGCTTTGATTTTTCTTTGCCGCTGGCTCCTGCCGGGACTCCGTTCATGCTGGAAGTATGGAAGGCTTTAGCAGCTATTCCTTATGGAGAAGTCAGGGCTTATGGTGATATTGCTGAACTAATAGGCAGGCCAAAGGCTGCCCGAGCCGTTGGGATGGCTAACAACAGGAATCCTTTACCTATTATAGTTCCTTGTCACAGGGTTATTGGAGCAAATGGAAAATTGGTAGGCTATGCCGGCGGACTGGAGAAAAAAGGAATATTGCTCGCCTTAGAGAATGAAAATAAAAAGTATTTTGTTGCTAAAATGAATAAAAAGCAATAAAATATGCGAAATAAGTATGATGTAATTTAAGCATGTTTTTATGGAAGTCGAAAAAAGCACTCCTTCATACGAAGGAGTGCTTTTTATCAGCGGGTTGACTCTAGTTCAATGGAAAAACATTTCATAAAAGGACAGAACGATTTCAATAAAAATTAAGATAATAACTGCCCACTCGAGGCGTGTCCCCCGTCTAGCGTGCGTCAGGCTCGAAAATGCCTCGGTTATATCTTCTAATATTTCAATTTTTTGGCATATTTTTTCATAACGATCTTTAAGTTCGAATAACAAAGATAATTTCTCATACAAAGTTGCGGCTCCTACGTTATTCCATGTTAGGTCGGGATTATCAAGCAGCATGATGTAGGATATTGTATTTAGTTTGTAGCTTAATATTTTGGCCAGCATTTTGGCCAGTTCTTCATCAGATACACCAAGCCTGCCCCGATTCAGATCGTTTACGACACTTTCTATGCGGTCAAGCAGACTTTCCACGCCAATTTCATTCTTTTCTAAAGAAACTGACTTGGCTAAAATAGTAGCCACTATTTCAAAGTGGTAATCACTTTTGATATTAGCCAACATATAATCGTTGTTGATTGCAGTAGGTTGATCAGGTTTGACTTCCAATCTGTAATCATCTACAAAAGCAAAGGCATCAGTTATGGATATTTGCGGTTCCAGCTTTAACACATATTTGACTACATCCATGATTTCATGGTGTTGAAAGTTAATGAATACTATGCTGCCGAAGTGAAACACATAAACGAATTTGTTAGCAGCATCATTTAAAATACCCTTCAAATTTTCCGGTTTGAGGATGAGAACTTCTTTCCACTTGAATTTGTGAGTGATACCAAAATGTTCGCTAATCTTATTTAGATTAAATTCATTACATAGGGAAATTGCTTTAAATTCGGTGTACATTGTAGATTCATCCCTTTGCTAGATCAAAATTTTCCACTAAACTAAGAAAATAATTGCGGTGGCAGTTCAATTTGCTTTAGTATAAGGGGAATTGTGCAGTGCTACCCCTCTACTATGTTCTGGAAAGCCGTTAGGTCAAGTTTGACTTAACGGTAGATTTCGGCAAATTTTTCTCATATCCTTTTTTATAATCTGGATAATGAATTTTAAAGACTTGTAAGCCGGCTTTTAAGTAAAATCCGAGGTAAAGTTTAGTTAGCAGTTACATGTAAGGTAAGATTTCATAAAAAAACAGCAGGCAATTTTCCTGCTGTTTTTTGTATATCGATGCTTGCTATTTGCACTATTAGAGAATTATTTGCTATTCGGTTCCGTATGTATGATAACCTCAATATTTGGATTAATCTCAAGCTGTAGTTTTTCTTCAATTTTATGCACTAATTCGTGTGATTCCTTGATGGTCATTTCCGGGTCGACAACAATATGCATGTCGACAAATAACCCGTTTGCAGTTCCTCTGCTTCGTATTTCATGAACATTGATGACCTGAGGGAAACTAAGGGCAATGTTGCGAATCACTGAGTGGTCGATAGCGGCCTTGTCAACAAGGATATCAGACGTTGATTTAATGATTTTTATACCGGCATGAACTATAAATCCACCAACAATCAATGACGCTAAAGAGTCGATAATAGGAGGTGCACCTAATTCTATTCCTAACAAAGTCAGCAAAACTCCAACTGTTACATAAATATCACTTTTTGTGTGCATTGAATCTGACATAAGAATAGTACTATTTAATTGTTTGCCTTGGCTGCTTTCATAGACGCAGACCATAATGTTAATTAATAAGGTTAATAGCAGGGCCGTAATTGCTTCCAAGCCAAAAACAGGAGTAATCGGGTTCATGATGCGGTCCAGGGCTTCAAAAGCAATTTTAGCGGCTATTACCAGCAACATGCCTCCAATAAACAGGCTTGTGAGAAATTCATACTTTTGATGCCCGTAAGGATGCTCTGAATCAACCGGTTGAGAAGCAAGGCTTATTCCAATCAGGCCAACAACGTTTGATATTCCGTCTGTAAGTGAGTGAAAGCCGTCAGCAGTCATACTGGCACTTTTTATAATGGTGCCGATTACAATTTTGGCTGCAGCGACAAAAAGATTAGCGAATAATATTTGGAAAAGAACTTTTTTAACTTTATTATTTGATTCATTGGACATGTCATAATTCTCCTACATTAGCTGAAGTTAATTAAAAACAAGTTTGAAGTATATATAAACTTGTTTTTATAAAGTAAGTCTTCATATTACATACAATACTAGATAAGAGAGTAGATTACAAGTTTTTGGAAATGTTTGTTTTCGGGGAAACAAGATAATGGTCACAAATAAATCACAAAATATTCTGTAAATTCCCTTGCTTTTTTTTGTTGTTGTGCTTATAATAAAAATACGCAGAGGGGATACTTTATAGGCTCTAGGGATTTTTTATAGTGGCGACCGATGATGTTACTCATTAGAGAAGCCCAGGCCTATTTGTATAGAGGGCAGAAATGCCCTCCTGAGTTAGAACGACAAAACCTTGCGATAGACAGGCTTGTGATGTGGCGAAGTCCTGAGTACTTATAACAGCCGGGTGGCTAATAAGGAAAAGGTAGCCCACGATTACTGTGAAAATGCCTATCTGGAATGTACCGGCGATGTTGGTTAAACTGAGTATTCTGGCACTGTCAAGTGGACGGCGCAGGAGAAACGGAGGCCAGCAGTCGCGAGGTAAAATCAGATGGTATCATGGTGATTTGCTAACCGAGATATTTCATTGTGGTTATTCCGCTTTGAAAAAGGTAAGGGATGCAGTCGATGGCGCAACTAAAGCAAAGGATGTCGGTGATGTGGCTCACCCTAGGTACCTTAAACGGTTTCAGGATCGTGACGAGGGAAGTGGGAGTTCACATGAACGGGAGCCAGATCATTAGGGGGTGGAATGTAAATATTCCGCCCCTGATTTTCATTATTGCCATATATCCAGTCACTGCTATTTTTTAGAATTGGCAAGATATATCCTTGCCGATGGGAGGGTTTGGCATGATTGAAGTAAAAAGACAAAAACATAAAGAGAAGAAAGCGCAGCATGTCGATAAGGGTTTTTTTGCCAGTCTGTTTGCTCGGATGTTTGACCAAGACGTAAACCAGACCGGACCAGTCGCAGCATCCTTCAAATTGGACATCCGCGAAAGTGAGAAAGAATATCTTGTCGAGGCTGATTTACCGGGTTTCGAAAAAAAAGACATTAAAGCGTCTTATGAGGATAATTATTTGACTATTTCAGCCACGCGTGACGA
This sequence comes from Negativicutes bacterium, assembly GCA_009930275.1. Next base: position 3,807 of record RZYP01000032.1, on the reverse strand, counting down.
AAATAAGGAGGACGATAAGGATTATATCTGCAGGGAAAGAAGCGTAGGAGAAGTTTGGCGTCAGTTTTATGTGGAAAATGTTGATGAAGAAGAAATTGAAGCAAGGTTTGTGAACGGTGTGCTGAAGCTTGTTTTGCCAAAAAGAGAAAGCACCATGGTATTGGGGAAAAAAATTAAGGTGAAATAATTTTTTAATGTGCTTTCAGGTGCGAGTGAAGATCTGCTTTTTCCCTAGGCAGGTCTTTTTTGATTATTTAGAAGAATTGACAGAATTTTACTTCTTTTTTAACAAGGGAAAAAGGGTTTTTGCTTTTGTAGCCGAAAGAATATATTATGGCCAAGTTTTCTAATTGAATATTTTGAAGCTATGCTGAGGATGTTTTAATGGGAGCCTGCAGCTACGGCTAATGACAGCAGACGGGGAGTGACACTATATGGAAAAAGAAGATAAAAGCATGAGCGGATTATTGCCAATAAATGAATTGCGAGCAGAGCAGTTGCATTTTTATTGCAAAGAAGAGTGTTTTGACTTTTTCACCACCGCGACCGTCTCACCGTTAAAAGGCATGATAGGACAGGAGCGTGCTGTCAAGGCTGTTGAGTTTGGTTTGCATACTAAGAATCTTGGTTACAATATTTTTATTTCCGGTATGGTTGGTACGGGACGGATGACTTATGCCAAGCAGGTAGTCCAGCAATTAGCCAAGGGACAGGCAGTTCCGCAGAATTGGTGCTATGTTAATAATTTTGAGGATACCAGTCGCCCTCTTGCTATTAGTCTGCCGGCAGGAACCGGTGGTGTTTTTTACCAAGAAATGCAGGAACTAATGGAAAACTTGCGGAATGATGTGCCCAAAGCTTTTAGCAGTGAAGATTACGAACGTGAAAGAACCGAAATTATGAAAGCGTTTCAAGAGAAGCGCGGTGATATGCTTCAGGCTTTTGTTGATAAGTCTGAGAAGTTTTCGGTACTTTCCAAATGGTCAACTACTGGTTTTATGATGGTACCGCTCTTAGATGGGAAACCCGTATCTGAAGAAGAGTTTCAGAAACTGGATGATAATAAAAAGGAAAAAATCAGAGCTAGTCTGGAAGCGGTTCATGATCTAGCGATGGAAGTGATACGACAAGTCCAGGACACGGAAAAAGAAGTTAGAGAAAAGATACATGAATTGGACAGCAGAGTAGCGCTGTTCTCGGTTGGTCATCTTATTGACGAAATTCAGGAAAAATACAAAGATAATGAAGATATAGTGAAATATTTAGAAGCAGTAAGAGGAGATGTTGTCAAGAACATCAATGACTTCAAACAGGCATCTCCCAGCGAAGAAGAAGGTTTCATGGCTCTTTTCAAGAAATCTTCGCAAGAAGTGATGCGGGAACGCTACACTGTTAATTTATTGGTTGACAACCGTACTTGTGAAGGGGCACCGGTTATTATCGAGACTAATCCGAATTATTATAATTTGTGCGGGCGTGTCGAATACTCCAGCCGTATGGGAGCTGTCAGTACTGATTTTACTATGATCAAACCAGGCGCTTTTCATTTAGCTAATGGTGGCTATCTCATTGTAAATGCTATGGATGTCTTAATGAATCCAGGTGTTTGGGAAGCAATGAAGAGAATACTGAAAACAAAAAAACTTAGTATTGAGAGCTTGGGTGAGCAATACGGATTGATTGCCATGGCCTCACTGAAACCAAAGGAAATTCCTGTAGACTTAAAAGTCATAATGCTCGGTAGTTCTTACTTATATCATCTTATGTATCAATATGACGAAGATTTTCGCAAGTTATTCAAAATACATGCAGACTTTGATGCGGATGTGGAGAACACGCCTCAGAATATCAGCAAGATGGCTGAATTTGTCAGCGCTACCGTTAAGAGGGAAAATCTGAAAGATTTCACTCGTGATGCGGTTGCCCGTGTTGTTGAATATACCTCAAGGTTGGGCGGGAGCCAAAAAAAATTCACAGCACGCTTCAACCAGATAGTTGAAATTTTATGTGAAGCTGATTCCTGGGCAGCTATCGATGGAGCAAAAATTACAGATTCGACACATGTACAAAAAGCTATTGTCGAGAAACGCTACCGTGCTAACAAATATGAGGAAAGAATACACGAGATGTTTGAAGAAGGCATGTATCTGTTAGATACTGAAGGAGAAAAAATAGGTCAATTAAATGGATTAGCAGTATTGGGTATCGGCGAGTATGCGTTTGGTAAACCCTCCCGTATTACAGCAAACACGTATCTCGGTAGGTCCGGTGTAGTAAATATTGAGCGGGAAACCAAAATGAGCGGTTCCACACACACCAAGGGCGTACTGACTCTTAGTGGTTATTTGGGCTATAAGTACGCTCAAAAGATACCATTATCCGTAACTGCGAGTTTGACCTTTGAACAACTCTATGAAGGAATAGATGGGGATAGCGCTTCAAGCACGGAGCTTTATGCAATTTTATCCAGCTTGGCGGAATTACCTCTGCGTCAGGATATAGCAGTAACCGGTTCAGTCAACCAAAAAGGTGAAATTCAGCCAATTGGAGGAGTTACAGAAAAAATCGAAGGTTTTTACGAGGTATGTAAAATTAAAGGTATAACAGGCCTTCAGGGCGTAATGATTCCACAACAAAATATGAAGGACTTGGCCCTTAATGAGGAGGTAATAGAGGCGGTCAAGGAAGGTAAATTCCATATTTATTCGATTGCAAGCGTAGATGAAGGCATTCAACTTCTTACAGGTATTGCCGCAGGTAAGTGCGATGATAAGGGCTTATATCCGGAAAAATCTGTACATGGTTTGGTAATGGCCAAATTGCAGACATATTACGAGGTATATTCCGCAGAAAAGAACGGTAAGGGTGACGAAGAAAGTCAGAGTACAGATACTAAAAAAGATGAGGAGTTTCATGTTTAATTAGGAGTAGGAAGGTATTATTTAAAAATTTGCAATGTGTAAAGGTTAAATAAAGGAGGGAAATGAGTTGGATATTTTCGATTTTGCCTTAAAAATGGAAAGTGACGGAGAAAAGTATTATCGGGAACAGTCTAAAGCTACTCATTTTGAAGATTTGAAGGTGCTTTTGGAGGCGCTGGCAGATGAGGAGGCAAGGCATTATAAAATTGTTGAAGCAATGCGTGCACAAAACAATGAATACTTGCAAGGCGACGATTCACTCGCTAAGGCATGCAGTATCTTTGTTTCTTACAAGAACGATGCGAATGCTTTAAGAAAAGCTATATCTATCGAGAAATTAAGAGAAGAACAAATTGATGTTTATAGAGTAGCCCTGGTGAAAGAAAAAGAAAGTATCGAGCTGTATGAAAAAATGTTGGTGCAAGCAAAAAGCCCAGCTGAAAAAGCTGTTTTAGAAAAGCTCGTAAAGGAAGAGGAAAACCATGCATTGGCGCTTGACAATGTCATTGAACTGCTTAACAGAGTAAATGATTGGGTTGAAGCAGCAGAATTTAACCATCGAGAACCGTACTAGAAAAAGCAAGCAATAACGGAGAATTTTACAGTAATATTATGCAACTTGTATTGACAAATATTAGTAGTAAGATTTACAATAATTGCAAGTAATAGCAGGCAATGAAGCCGCTATCAGCTAAAGGGCTGATAGCGGCTTTTTCGTATAATTTACCGTTGGTTAGTACCGGCTTTTCAAATTAGAAAAACACTCAGAAAGGCTGGAATATATAAAAAAGACTAACTATTAAAAGTCAAGTTCCAAATGAGGATGAATGGAAAAACCGGATGGTTCATAAAGGGTATAGCAAAGCAGACGTCTTTAAGACGCCGT
>RZYP01000175.1 GCA_009930275.1 Negativicutes bacterium | reverse complement strand
ATTGCCATTGCGAGTACTAAAGATTTTTTCATAATACTTTTCCCCCTTTAGGAAATTTTATTTTTATAAAATCCTCAGGAGAAACTTTGTCTTTTCGTTCATGCTTAGTCCGTTCGAGTTACCTTGTTTCCTCAACATCCTAAAACATCAACTACGAAACGCCATCCCTCTGTCAGATGTTATAAACCAAATTAAGCCAAAAGATGTGAAACTGTAATTCTTAAATCCGTACTATGTTCATAATATGCCAAAACTTGCATTTTTGCAAGCCCACAATTACTTACAGTTGGTTATATTCGACTTTTTTGCAAGAACTCCTTCTTGCACTTTAAAAATATTTAAAATTTTTCTTTCAATTCTCAGCAAGATACCTCCGTGCGAGCACAACTGCGGCGTACGCATCAAGCGGCACAGGTGGGGTAAGCAAGCCACGCGGGATAAGTTTCCGCCAGCCCTGCGGCGGTTTCATTTCCCAATACAGCTTCCTGGCTTCTTCGGTGCTGTAAGCCTCGTCACTGATAACGACCTTCGTCGCAGGCATTATTATTGCTAAAGCTTCCTGCATGGAAGCGCTCGTCGTCCCGTCGCCGAGAACGCAAACTTTCGGGCTATTTTCCTGCAGAAATTTCTGCAGACCTGCTTGGAAGTTATCCATCAAAATAATTTCCATCCTGAGAATATTGCCGTCTTTGTCTAAGAGGGCGACACCGCTCTTGCTGCTGCCGGGGTCTATACCCAAAATCAATTCATTAATCATTGCGGCGCACTTCCAGCCTGAGAAGTACCGGACCTGCGACATTGATGTCCTGTTTGGCGTAAGCGGTTAAAGTTACATTGCCGCCAAATTCACGCATTTTCCCTGACACCTCAATCATGGACGAGGCGTCGATATTGCCGACCTTGCCGGTCAGTGGATCAGGCATAACACCTGCTGCAACGGCTGTCTTATTAATTTCACTCAAAAAATACATAAGGGCGGAATTAATATTGCGGCCATCGGCGGCAATATTAATATTTTCGGCAAAGATTCTTTGTCCTTCTTTGTAAACTATCTTGTTCGGCACCATTTCCAAACGGCTGACAGCCATTTCACCGGAAATAATGTTGCCTGCGGCGCAAATGCGAACGTAGATGCTGCCCTTCGAAGTTGACAGGATTTTCTTGGCTTCCTGCACCATGGCATTAGGAAGCCATAAGGCCTGCAAATCCTGGTTCTTGACTTCCATCCGCGCCAAAACTGCCTGATTGGCGGTTGCCAAAAATGTGTCCATCTGCTTGTCGTTTTCTTCTGCTGGCAACCCTGCCTTCAAAATGCCGGAATAAAGCACTTCGCCTGAGCGGAAAACGACCTCGCCTTCGCGGATGGCAATCAAACCTTCTTTGAGACGCGCCGTATCTTCTTCCAATTCTTTAATTTCGCTGTTAAGCTTCTCACGTGAGGCTTCGAGCTCCGTAACTTCAGCCCGTGTCGCCTCCAGGTCTGTTCCCGCTTGTTCATAGCGTGCCTGCAAGTCGACCAGCTGGGCATTGATCTGGTCACGTTCTGTCTTCATCTCAGCCAGACTGGAAGTAGTTTCCTTGATCTGACCATCCAGCTCGGCAATCAATTTATTTTTTTCTGCCAATTCCTGTTGAACGGCTAGCTTGTCTTTATTCAGAGCTACCAGCTCGGCCTTGAGTTTTTCCATGCCAAAAAGAGCTGTTTTAACGTCGCTGGATGATACGGCAAGCACGCCTAAGGTTACGGCGGCAATCAGAACGCCCGTAATTACGGTCATCAGGACGGACGTATGGTAAGGGCGCAAGCCAAAGACAGAAAGACGCTTCTTGCCAATCTTGCTGCCTAATTTGTCCCCGATGAAGGCTATCGCGCCGCCCATAATCGCCAGTACTAATATCAACGTTACTCCAAACATTCACTCACCGTCTTCCGTAATTGCAAAACTATTATATGTATCCTTAAATTACTGGCTTTTTTTCTTCATCAGCCAGATACCTGCCGCAAGACAAATCGCGTTTGGCAAAAGCGCCGCAAACAGGGGCGGCAAAGCGCCACCCTTGCCCAAACCGGAGGTAAAGGTCATGATTGCGTAATACATAAAGATCACGATAATGCTGATGCCCAAGCCAACAGAGGAACTCGCGCGCTGCGGCTGCATGCCCAGCGGCACTCCCATCAAAGCAAAGAAGAAGCTTGCCATAGGTATCGTGAAACGCATATATATTTCCATCCAGTATTTACTTGTCGGCAAATACTGAGTTTCCAGAATCTGTATGTATTGCTTTAATTCGCCAATCGTCATTTCCTCAGGTTCTTTTTGTTCCAAAGAAATTTCCTTCGGTGCCGCCGAAATCGGTAATACCTGCTCGGAAAAAGTCATTGTCTGCTGGATGCCTTCTTCGGAAACAGAAAGGATTGTGCCGTCCTGCATATACCAGGCACCATTGCGCCAGTCAGCGGATTTAGCTTTTTGAATCCTGACCAATTGGCCTTTTTCAAATTCTTCAATAGTAATATCTTTCATTAAGCCTGTTTTTTCATCAAAAGTTCTGGCATATGTCAGACGCTCAAGATTGTCGCCGCTCAGACTTTTGATAACGACGTGCTCTTGTGATTTTGGCTTGGTATCGCGTTTTATCTCGTTATTCAAAATACGGTTATATTCAACCTTAGATGCAGGAACAACTTTTTCCGCCCAGATAACTGAAAAAAGGCTTACCAAAAAACCCACAATAAGAATTGGTGCAGCCAATCTATGGAAACTCATACCGCCGGACTTCATCGCCGTAATCTCGCTGCTGCCCGAAAGACGTCCGACTGCCAAAAGCGAGGCCAGCAGCATCGACATCGGGAAGGTATAGTTAACCACTTCCGGCAGCCCGCAAAGGAACAGCCTGAAAAGTGTCTCCGTCGAAGCTCCGTATTTCGTCATGTATTGCGTCAGACGATATAACATCGAGCTGGCAATGAAAATGCTGGAAAAAGAAGCGACGCCGAAGAAAAACGGACCCATTAATTCTTTTAATATATATCGATCAAGTATGCGCATTTATTCCGTCCTCACAGCGTGAATTTCTCACCTAAATAGAATTTTCGGGCTCTTTCGTCGTTGGCAATGGTATCGCTGTCGCCGGCAATCAAAATCTCCCCGTTATTAAGTATATAAGCTTTGTCAACAATACTCAAGGTTTCGCGCACATTGTGGTCGGTAATCAAAACACCTATGCCGCGCTCCGCCAGATGCGCTATCATGCCCTGAATATCGGCAACAGCTATCGGGTCGATACCGGCAAATGGTTCGTCCAGCAGGATGAAGGAAGGCTCCGTCGCCAGCGCCCGGGCAATCTCGACACGGCGTCTCTCACCGCCTGAAAGCTCTGAACCTTTGCTTTTGCGGATATGCTCTATATGAAATTCCGCTATAAGTTCGTTCATTTTTTCTTCGCGTTTTTCAGCAGACCTTTCCGTTCCTTCCAAAATCGCCATAATGTTATCTTCAACGGACAACTTACGGAAAATGGAAGCTTCCTGGGGCAGGTAGCCTATCCCTATGCGGGCGCGCTCATGCATCGGCATATTGGTTATGTCCCTGCCGTCAATCAGCACTTCACCCTCGTCAGGCTTCTCGATGCCGACAATCATATAAAAGGTAGTCGTCTTGCCTGCGCCGTTGGGTCCCAACAGGCCGACGACGGTGCCCTGCTCCACATTGATGCTGACGCCGTTGACGACGCGT
>RZYP01000174.1 GCA_009930275.1 Negativicutes bacterium | reverse complement strand
GCGACAGTCTCAAGAAATTCTTCTAGCTAATACTTTGAAAGATCACCCCGCGACTGTTGTATTGCTCTCCATCATCTCCGACAGCGATTGGGCCACTCCAGTCATGTCGGAGATATGGAAGGCAATCAAGAAGCATTATGATAAGTATAGACTAATACCGAGTAGGCCCACACTGACTGAAGAGTTGTCGTCAGACGCTCTTCAGTTGTTGTCCAAGCTCTACACTATTAGTGATCTGGATAGCATACCTGCACTAATAGAACGTGCTGTATCTTTTGTGAAGTATAAACGGTTGCAAGACTTGGTAAGGAATGTTGATGATACGTTGGAGCAAAATCCGGAACTAGCTGAAGCCACTCTTCGGAATGGTTTGTCAGGACTACCTATACCAGCGTATAATTCAGCATCACTAACCTCTATGCTACCAGATGCTATCTACAATTATGATGATAACCGCCTTGGTATGCCAACAGGGTTGCAAGTATTGGACAGGGCTGTAAAAGGCGGGATAGGTATAGGTGAGGTGTTCATTGTAGCTGCACCGTCTGGCGGAGGAAAATCCAGTCTGCTGTCTATGATATGCTCCAACGTCGCCACAATGACACCGTGCTTATATATTACACTTGAGTTGACCGCTGAAAGAATTGCAAGGATGCTGTCAGCTAGAGTTGCACGTATGCGTCAGAGTGAAATTACCAGTGACATGTCTCCTGAGAAATACGTGGAATTAAGGCAGAGAACCTCTAGAATGTATCCGGTGGAAGTATCATACTACCCATCTGAAACACTGACTGTATCTCAGATTAGTGGAATGATTGAATACATGAGGAGAGTGAAAGGTGTCAACATTCAAGCTGTTTTTATTGATTACTGCGACCACCTTGCTACTACTCGCGTGGCTCGTAATGCTCCAAAGTGGGTAACAACATAGTATCCAAATAGCCATCTTTTCTTTACAAATCTATTTTAGGATACTTTGAAAGCCCTCCATGCTCGGTGACAAGCATGAAGCATCCGGTGAAAGCCCGGATGATAACCGATCTAATTGCTGGCAATCCCTAAAGCTCGAAGAACCACAACGTGAGGATGAAATAAGCCTGAGCGTGACGGTGACGAAAGTATAAAAAATCTTCGGGATCGCATAAGGCGTAAGCCTAAGTGCTGTGATAATGGGTCTTCAGCAGCGAAGCTCCGAACAGGAGAACGTTCAACGACTATCCCGAGAGGGAGTAGGGACAAGTGTCCCAAAAAGGTCGGCTCCACTGAATAGTGGATGAAGATATAGTCTGCGCTGCATGGAAACATGCAGAAGTTCATAAGAGAACTGGTGCGGAATAACGCCCCGCATTGAACACGAAAAATATATAACCCCCTTACATACGCACCTCCTTATGATACAATACTTATGGGTAAGCGACTAACCCATAAAGGAGGTGAAAACAATGAACACCGATAAAAAACAAATGAAAGGATTCAAAGTAAGGCTTCTTCCAACAGAGGAGCAGGAAAAGAACTTGTGGTTAAATGCGTCAGCTGCGCGTTTTTCATGGAATTGGGGATTGGGCTTCCAGATGGAAAGGTTCAAAAATGGTGAACCATTTCTTAGTGCGTATGAGTTAAGAAAGCACTTATTTTCCTTAAAATCAAGTGATGAAAATTTCTACTGGCTTAATGAAGTCTCTTCAAAAGCTATAGCGTTTGCAATACTTGATTTAGGGGCAGCATATAAACGATTCTTTGCTATTCAGAAGAAAGGTAAGAAATTTTCTGATAATAAAAGAAAATATGCTGCAAGAAACGGTAAAAGCCTTACCCCCTATGACATGATAGGACATCCGAAGTTTAAGAAAAAAGGACTTGTTACTCCCTCTTTCGGACAGCCAAATGAAATGCTTTACTTTACCGATGGTTGTGCAGTTCTACTTAAAGTTGGTAGGGTAAAGGTGCAGACTAATCTGACGTTCCCACAAGGGAGAACTTCTGGTAAGTATTACAATCCTAGGGTATCCTATGTTAACGGCAAATGGATTCTGTCGTTTTCTATGGAGGTCGAAAACCAAGACTATGCCCTGAATGATTACTCTGTTGGAGTTGACCTTGGCATTAAAACCTTAGCTACAGTGTCTTGTAATGGAGAAAAGTTAGTGTTTCCAAACATAAACAAGACAAGTAAGGTGAAATCTATCAAGAAGCAGCTGAAGAAGGTGCAACGCAAGTTTTCAAAGAGGAAGAAAGGTTCGGCAAATAAAAGAAAAGTGTATGATAGAATGCGTGCTTTATATTACAAACTAAGTAATATACGCAAAGACCATACACACAAAACAACCAGAAAGGTTGTTGACCTACTTCCCTCTAGAATAGTTATTGAAGACTTGAATGTATCTGGGATGATGAAAAATAGGCATCTATCCAAAGCCATATCGGAACAGACCTTCTACGAGTTTAGAAGGCAACTTGAGTATAAGTGTTCTGCACGTGGAATAGAGCTAGTAATTGCCGATAGATTCTTCCCCTCTTCTAAACGCTGTAGTTGCTGTGGCGCTATCCTTAAAACACTTACACTAAAGGATAGAGTTTTTAACTGCCCTAGCTGCGGACTTTCTATTGATAGAGATTTTAATGCCGCTTTGAATCTGGAGTCCTATACAGGAAAGTAAACTATGTATAGGATTATGTAGGGTCTCGGTGTGCCCGAATTTAAGCCTGTGGACTACCATACAAACTCTAGTAGCTTAGGCCAACGAGGGTAGGGTGAAGCAGGAATCCAATTCTGTGAGGAATTGGCAAGTATGTAACGGTTAAGTTATATATTTTTCATCGGAGAGAATTGCAGCTGTGTATCAGGAGATTGTGGACTTGGCTAAGGTGTTCAAGGTAGCTATTTTCACAGCATCACAGCTAAAAAACAATGATGCCATACGCAAAAATGCTGAGGCTGTAGAGTATGGTGACATTGCTGGTAGTATAGAGAAGATAAATAAAGCGGATGTTGCTATAGCATGGAAGCCTCTGGAGGTGAATGCAGGTATAGCTAAAGGAATACTCTCCTTCCTAAAGGTACGAGAAGGAGAGCAGCCAAACCCGTGGGTATGCAGCTTTGACTATGACAAGCTGTCGTTCAAGTTTCAAAATCCATTCGTTGCTGCTTCAGAATCCAGCATGGTTGGAAGCTCAAATTCTTCTATTTTAGGCAGGATGGCTTGACGGTTTTCCCTTGTGCTTCTTGGAGCCTCATGGTATAATAGTTCTATCGTGAGAGGGGGAACGCGAATGAGATTTGCTGTGCTAACTATGACTGAAGATAGATTCGTGAAAAATTACTTCATGAATCTCATTGAATCCGATCCAGAGCTGCACAAGGAAGACTTTGAGTTTGTTAACGTGTGTGATGCGGATACAGCGGAGACATTCAAGGCTTTAAAGAAGAATAAGACATCGTTTTTAGCTGCTCTGGAAGAGATGGAAGCAGAGTGTATTATTATAATTGGTGGAGAGCTTACCAAGGCAGTGCTAGGAAATGTAGCCCTCTCCAAAGTAGCAGCTAAAACAATCCCGCTAACAGCAGGAATAACGGTTCTCCCTTGCTATGACCCCAAAGCTACGACCTATGACAGCAAAGTAACTGAGCAAATACATCTAGCCTTGTCTGCTCTAAAATTGAAGTTTATAGCCGATTCACTTATACAAAAACCAAACATCACTAAGCTGGATACTGAGGAAAAGGTAAAGGACGCAATAGACCACTTGTCCAGTGTGCCCTTAGTAGGTTTTGACCTTGAAACTGCTGGTGAAGG
>RZYP01000173.1 GCA_009930275.1 Negativicutes bacterium | reverse complement strand
AGCTAGAAGTAGGAATTATGATCGCGTCACACAACCCCTGTTTTGCTTTTTTACAAGCATCATTAAACCACTCAATCCTTCTTTGCTCTCTTTGCAGTGATAACCATATTTTCTTTATTTTTCCTACTCCGGCGTAGCTTATTGCCTCGCCACCTTCTAAATAAACAATCTCCGTCTTGTAATCAAATTTAAAAGGGAAGTTTTTGGGAACGAAAAAAATCGGTTTATGACCTTGATTCTTAAATTCCTCCACAAGTATGCGATCAAATTCTACTTCATGGCCAGCAGGCATTACAATACTCTCCAAAATGGCTATTCTCATTTGCTTTCCCTTCTTTGCAATTCATGTAATTTCAAGTATTTTATCATAGTATAAAAAAAATGATTGCAGCACATTACAAACCCCATAAATCCATCTAACAAACCTAATCTAAGAAATGCCATTTGCATAAAAGCAAAATTTGCATGATTTATGATACCAAAGGGAGATGTTCTTTTTCCCTTTTTATACGCGTCATTTGCCCAAAGCGTCGTATATTGTTCAAACTTTCGGAGCCATTGAGTCCATCCGCTGTAAGTATAATGAATAATATTTCCATTTAGACTCTGCTTAGGCAAATCGCACTCAGGCCTTTCGTGCACTCTATTAACCCAAGACACTTTACCACGAGGGAATAAGCGTGCTACCTTATCTGGCCGCAAAACGCCATGCCTGAACTGCTGTCCAAAAGCATGAGAAATACGCCTTATAATATATTGCTCATCTAATTTGCCGCTTTCTTTCACATGCTTAATTGCAGCAACTAACTTATTATCAAGTCTTTCATCCGCATCCAGATGGAGTACCCAATCTGCTTCTGTCAATTCTAGTCCAAAATTGCGTTGTGCAGCAAAATCATTGTCCCATGCTCTGAAATAAACGTGTGCTCCCGCGATTTCTGCTAATTCAACTGTTCTATCGGTACTGCCAGAGTCAATAATAATAATTTCATCAGTACATTGCTTGGCATTATTAATGACATCAGTTATATTCTTTTCTTCGTTTTTAGTTAAAATAAGGACAGCTAGTTTTGCCATAATGCATCTTTCCTCGCAAGTAATTTTGTTGAAATTTCAGGAAATATTTTCGATTGACTCAGCACAAGTTAGTGTAAAATATCTTTACTTCTGCAGCCACTTCTCCGCTGCCTCAAGCACCTGCTCAACTGTTAGCCGAGTCATACACTGCATATCATCACACTCGTGTTTCATACCTTTAGCACAGCCGTTGCAAGGTGGCACAGCGGTCACTACTGTGGCTTTTTTCGTATAAGGTCCATACAAGTCAACATGTGAAGGGCCGTACAAGGCCACTATCGGGACTTTCTGGCTGATTGCAACATGCATCGGCCCGCTGTCATTGGTTATAATCAAACTGCAACGTTTCATTGCCGCTGCAAGTTGGCCAATAGTAAAACTTCCCGTAGCAATAGTGGGTTTTGTTTTCATCAATTCTGTCGCCTCTTTGACCATTTCGGCATCCATTGATCCGCCAAAAAAAACTGTGCGATAACCTTTTGCCGCCAAAGTATCTGCTACCTGTGCAAACCGTTCCGGTTCCCAGCGTTTCGTTTTCACAGCGCTGCCAATATTGAAGCCAACAATTTTATCCTGGGGCGAAATTTGCTGCTGCACCCAAAAATCAGCTACCGCTGTTTGGTCTGCCGCACTGGTGAAAATTTCGAGTCCATTATTGGTGAGGTCCTTTACTCCCAATTGCGCCAGAACATCTATATAAATGTCCGCCGCGTGCATTTTTCTTTTTAATCGCGTGACCTTGGTCAAAAATGGTCTAAACAGAAAATGACTAAAGCCCACTTTAACAGGCACTTTTGCACAAAAATCAATAAAAGAACAACGTTCGTTTGGGTGCAAATTTATTAAAACATCATATTTTTTCCGAGTTATAGCCCTGCCAACTTTTATTAATGAGGCAATACTGTCATCTCTTCCTTTTTTATCAACGGTCAACACTGCATCTATGTTAGGATTGTTAATAACTACATCTTTTAATTTTTCATCAACTAAATAAGTAATATGGGCATCAGGTGCGGCCTTGCGCAATACGTGAAGAAATGGCGTCGTTAACGTCAGATCACCCAAATGCATCAGAAATGTAACTATAATTCTCTTTTCATTTAGTTCCAAGTCGTTCTCTCCAGTTCCGCAAAGTAATAAATATCTTCTCGCATCTTGCAAAAACCTAATTATCCAAAATCATTTAATAAAAAGTACACCTGCTTTTTGTAAAATATCACAAGCATCAGGATCCATATTCTTTTCACAAAGCCCTGACAAACTCAGCATATTGATTTTTCTGCTGGAAAACTTGTCGCCAAACATCAGCCCAGAAGAAGCGTAGCTGATAACAGTATCTATTTTGGGCTCTGCGGCAGACAAAAGCTCCACCGGAACTTTTGAATCATATACTTCCATGCCGGGAATGGCCTTCTTATATTTCTCAATTTTCTTTTGAGTATCAATGGCATGAGGCTTATACAAAAAATGTGCCTTGCCGTCAAATTTCTTCATCACTCTGAGCAATCCAGCCAATTCTTCCTTCTCGCTTACTTCACCTTTTTCCACCAAGGGCTGGCTGAGATACAAGACCGTATCCTTGTCGAATTGCTGCTGCAACAAGCCTTTGTCCTTCAGGTCGGAGATTGTCGTTCCAATCATTTCATTGGTAATTTCATATACCTTGGGGGACTTTCTCATAAGCAATTCCGGTCTATACAGGTAGTCACCGAGAGCAGCCCCCGCTACACCAATTCCAGCTGTGTTGAACTGCAGATCAGTTTTAATGCCCGCCAGGAAGCAAATTGCTTTCAGCTCGCACAAATGAAAAATTTCGCGTAGCCACGTACGGCTGTGACCGCCGGAATAATAAGACCACATGCCTTCATCATAACGATAGTAGCTGGTTTTTCCTAATACAGCCAAAAGCAATTGCGCCTGAATATCTATATCGACAGCAAGAAAAATTTTGTCAAAATTTAGGTCTCCGATCATGGTCTTTGCTTCTTTAACCTGTTTACGGTAGCTTCCCTGCCCGCTTCGGAACCACCTTATCAGCAGAAAGACCTCTTTGTAGCCGCATTCCTTGGAATGCATATAGTTTAGAACAGGTACGTTCTTCCAGGATTCAAAGCTTTGCGGATGCATTATCGCCAGATAATTGTCGTCATCCGCGAAAACGCTTTTGGACAAGATGAAGGCTGTCATCAAATTAAACGGTGTATGTACGATAAAAAGGTTTTTCACTCGCTTCGCCTCAATTACTTAATCTTTCTATATTCTTCATAAACCATCTCTGGTGTAATATCATCCATACAATGCCAGTCATTACAATGTTTCTTCAGGCACCCTGCGCAAGATGCTGGTGTGACTAGAACCGTTGCCTTATCACTGCCGTATGGGCCGGTACGGTCGGCCTTAGTAGGTCCATACATCGCAATTAAGGGTTTCTTGAGAGCCGCCGCAAAATGCAATGGTCCTGTATCTCCGCTGATGTAAACCTCGCAACCCTTAATCAAGGCTGCTAATTCCCGTAATGAAGTCTTGCCGGTCAAGTCAATAATTTTGTCAGTTTCAGCCGCGGCCTCAATCAGCGCGGCTTTTTCTCTTTCGTCCGGTCCGCCTGCCAAAACTACATAAGTATCATCAGCTGTAATCTTTTCCGCCAGCTCGGCGTAATGCTTAGTGGGCCATTCCTTGGTTTCCCAACGGGCACCGGGCACAAAAACTACATACTTTTGCGC
>RZYP01000031.1 GCA_009930275.1 Negativicutes bacterium | reverse complement strand
TTGCAAATCACTTCGATCTTAATTAGAGACATTTTTCTTCAACGGGATGTGGCTCAGTTTGGTAGAGCGCTGCGTTCGGGACGCAGAGACCGGAGGTTCGAATCCTCTCATCCCGACCAAAGAAATCAAGGGCTTAGGTGTTCACCTAGGCCCTTTTTTCGTCGTTGAATACCGCCCGTTGAATACCTTCCCCAATTAAAATCTGCTTAGCGATTAACAAGCCCACAAATTTTAAAAAATTTGTGGGCTTTGTGACGTTTTTTTTCGTTTTCCCGGTTCGAACATGGATGAACATACAACCGTTTGAACCCAAGGATTATTATGATCTCAGGTCTATTGCTGAGAAGTGGAACGTAGGCAGCAAGGCAGCAAAGAGCATTTTAAAAGAGCGTGGGATTGAGCCGGACGAAAATTTCGGCGTTGGAAGAGGAAGAGGCCCAAGATGGCTAGGGGATACATTGAACAAAAAGACATCGAACAAAGTGTCAAAATCAGAATCATCTAACGGAAAAAATTTGAAACGAAATAACTGGAAAGATTTATTATACGAATAAGGAGGAGACATTGGCAACGACTCAATACACAAACAAAGACGGATCAATTACGTATAGAGTTTACTTTAAACATCCTTACACTAACCAACAAATCAATTTACAATTCAAAGACAAGGCTTTGGCAATTAAAAATGACGAACTTATTAAATTCTGGAAAAAACATGAAAAAGAAAAATTTTATATGGACGAATTCCATAGAAAATTTCTCAAAATTCAAGATGAAAACATCAAAGATGAAGAAAATATAACAATATTGAATGCTCTTGAATATTATCAAACATCTATCAGCAAAAAAAGAGCAAAATCTGAATTCCACCGTATTGAAAAACTTAAATTTTATCTTGGCGATATTGATATAGAAAAACTACAAAGAAGTGATCTTGTAAAATACACAGACATGAGAACAAAAGATCACACAGTTTCAAAAAATAACGCAACTAAGTTTAACAAAGGAGTAAAAATCAAAACACTTCAAAGGGAATTAAATATTCTACGAACTGCAATATCAGTTTTCCTTGAAAAAACAGATGATAACCATTATAAAAATCTTGTCGAAAATTCTGGATGCCCAGTTTTTCTATTCCTTACGAAACATTCTAGAGGAAGACGGCAAGAAAAAAGTGAAAAACCGAAAATTGAATTCTTGACAAGCAATGAAAAAAAACGTCTATATGATAATAGTCCTTATCATTTACAACGAGCAATCTTGATTGCAGACGAGCTTGGTGTACGATTTGGCCCATGCGAACTGTTCAATCTTAAATTTTCGAATATCGATTTTGAGAAAAAAAAGATAACTATTGAAAGGGCAGACAAAGATTCCGGATCTGTAATTAGCTCTAGAACAGTAGCTATTTCAGATTTTCTTTGCCAAAAAATCAAAGCATGGAAAGTTGAAGACCAGATTAACTATGGAGAAAATATCAAGCCAACAGATTATATTATAAATTACAAAAACCACCAAGTAACAACTCTTAAAAAATCTTTCAACACAGCAAAAGAAAAAGCTAAAATCTACAAACATTTTGTTCCATACAACTTTCGTCATATGCGGATTACTGAGCTTCTATATAAAGGAATGGATTGTAATTCGATAGCGTATTTTGTTGGCCATACTGATCCCCATATGATTTTAAAATTTTATTCTCAAATCACTAGTGAACGAATGGATGAAATCGTAAAATTACAAGATCATTCTCCTTATCAACAGACCACTTAACACGTATTTCAAAAAAGGCATTGTGATTATCTAATCACAATGCCTTTTTTGAAATTTTTTGATATTTTTTTTCTTTTCCCGCGCCTAAGCGCATGGGAAAAATTAAACATATCCAAAAATCAAATCTTAAGGAAGTGATGACTAACGTCTCACTGGATTCACAAATCCGCTTCATTAACAATCTACCGACAAGTCCTCGGTGCTCGAATAACCTTGAATACGGAACAGTCATCCAAAAACTTGACATAGCTTTGTGTTACCCTTTCATCCAAATGAATAGGCATCGAAGACAATATATTGTTCTTGATATTGACAAAGAACAATCAGCTTACCTTTGGGATGATCTTAACTTACCAGAGCCAACGATTGCTTGTGTCAACCCGATAACAACACATTGCCATTATTTTTATGAGATTAAAACTCCGGTTTTGTTTCCAAAATCAAATGGCGACAAGACAAATGTGCGAGAAAAACCAATGCGCTTTTACGATGCAATTTCAAGAGCATTTACGAGCGTTTTAGGTGCAGATGCAGCATACACAGGATATATTGCAAAAAATCCCCTTCATCCTTTTTGGCTTACAAAATGGACGAACGCTAGTTACGATCTTTCGTATTTGAATGATTTTTTTAACATCGACTATACTTCATATAATAAAACAAGCATTGACAAGGAAACTGCAGGCAGGAATTGTGACATTTTTAATTCCGTTCGAAAGCTTGCTTACGGAATATTGACGCCATCCATTACTTACGAAGAAATCAGAGAATTTGTTACTTCTTGCGCAAACACAGAGAACGACTATCTTGAAATAAAACTGCCTCAATCTGAAATAAACACCATTATTAACAGTATTTCGAGATATTGCGACAAAAATAAAGAATCAATATCTTCAAAATATGGAAGCAATCAGACACTGCTAACGAAAGAAGAAGTCACCAAAAGGCAACAGAAATCAGCAAAAATAACAAATGAGAAACAAAAAAACGAGACTTATGCAAAAATCTTGAGCGCCATTGAATTTCTTAAACTGAAAGAGGAAAAAATTACAATAACAGCGGTAGCAAAACAAACAGAAATGAACAGGGCATATTTATCATCAAAATACGGAAAATATATCAAATCAATTCTATAAACATGTTTGCTACGGTATACACTGTTCAGTTAGCAACAGACAGATACTTTATAGGACAAGACAATGTTTGTTTTAAACAAAAAGACTAGGTGACAAAAAATACTTTACCCCCAAAATGTATTTTTTTATCACCCAACACTTAAAACCATTTGACATTAATCTTTAAGAACAAACATTGGCATTGGATAGATTAAGAACTAGGTGACAGAAATTCTTAATGAAGAGACACCATCCTTAAACGACACTCACGGAAAACTAGGTGACAAAAAATTCTTTACCACCACATGTATTTTTTTATCACCCAACACTTAAAACCATTTGATATAAATCTTTAAGAACAAACATTGGCATTGGATAGATTAAGAACTAGGTGACAAAAATTCTTAATGAAGAGACACCGTCCTTAAACGACACTCACGGAAAACTAGGTGACAAAAAATTCTTTACATCACAGGATTTTTCATCACAAACAACTAACTATTTGACAGAAATCTTTAATATTAAACATTGACATTCGAATAAATTACAAAAATAGATAACAAGATTTCTCAATGAAGAGATACCATCCTTAAAAGATACTCAAGAATAGCTAGGTGAAAAAAAACACAACGAGTCTTGAAATCACACGATCTAAAGAATATCGGATGAAATTATCAATCTTTTATTGCCAAAAAAATGCATCATTTCAAGACTCGTTATTTTTAAAGGAAAATCTTACACGAAAACTAAAAATAATCGAAAATTGACACCAAAGCATTGTCAAAACAACTTTTAGAGTACGCTAAGGAAAAATTTTCCGAGACGATGATCTTCGACACTTCCATCCATTCCCTTCATTTTGTCTTACATTTTTTAGACCTTGACTTCCCCCTTTTCATGGGGCTTAGTTGCTGCCTATTGTTTCCTAACGACCTTTCAGGGCTCACGGACGCCCCTTTTTTTCATAATATATTAAGGATATGGGTTTGGACCTCTCGAAAACACACACGTCCCCTCTTGAGCAGTTTGGCTTCAGCTTTGAACGGGGTGGAGCGCATAATGCCCGGACGCTGATGTTCGAAGAACTCCAGGAAGTACTACTACGAATCTCAGACGCCTCCGTTCGCAAAGATGATTACCGATGCGCAATCATTGAAAAAAACTGTCTGAGCAAAAAATCTGGGCGCACAAGATTCCTGACCTATCGTCATCTCGCGGATCTTTACAGCCTCGACCCAGAGACAACCATCTTTCGTATCCTCCTTCACTTTTGGGAACGAGACCCTTCGGCCAGGGCATCTCTGGCCTTCTTGTGCGCGTATGTGCGCGATCCTCTTTTGCGTATGGCAACACCCTTTCTCTTCGATCATGCGGTTGACGCGATTGTCAAAAGAGAAAAACTCGAGGAGTTCATAGATGCACTTGAGCCAGACCGGTTCAGTGCCGCCACGCTCAAATCCTTGGCCCAAAATATCAATTCTACCTGGACACAGGTGGGATTTCTCACTGGACGGGTCCGAAAAATCCGCAGCCAGCCTCCCGTCACACCAGGCACAACCGCATATGCCCTACTCTTAGGTTATCTTAAGGGATTGCGTGGGATGGCCCTTTTTGAATCGGAATACGTCAATCTGCTCGATTGCCCCTTGGAACCGGCTCTAGATAGTGCTGCCGAGGCTTCCCGCCGTGGCTGGATCGTTTTCAAAAGAGTCGGCAACGTGGTTGAAGTTCTTTTTCCCAACCTTCTGACCGATGAGGAAATGGAGTTGCTGCGTGAGCAAGGTTAAAAGACTGATCCAATCTTATGGCAACTTCATCGCCGTCCCTTGGAGTGAAGATACCGCTCCAGCCCAACGTGTCGTTTTTTGCGTGTATGACGAGAATGAAGAACTCCGGCTTAGGGCCAAAGTCGAAGAATTCGAACTGACCACACGCCAAGCCGGTCACGACTGGTTTGTCTTTGATGTGACCGACTCATTCGCTCAGTGGTTGGCAAGCGAGGATTACGCTGAGGAATTCTTCAAGGAGCCAAGCCTGTTGGGCGACCTCCTCCCGGAGGAATATCTTCGTTTCCTCATTTCGTCCTTCAACAAACACATGGACGAGGCCACAACCAATCCAAACGCGGTAATTGCTGTGCTGGGTGTGGGCGCACTTTTTGGATTCGCAAAGGTCAAAGATCTCGTGGATAGCTTGCCTCCATTGATCAAGGGACGCCTCATGATCTTCTTCCCCGGCAGTTACGAAAACAACAACTATCGCCTGCTTGATGGCTACGACGGCTGGAATTATCTCGCCGTTCCCATCACCGCCGACAAATCATTCTAGGAAATCCAATGCTGAACAAAGACATTTTCCTCAAAGATCCTGTATCACGCAAACTGGCCAACCAGGGCGTGGCCAGCGTCAACGAGTCGGACGAAAGCATCCTGCGCTACGAACTCGAAACCTTTGTGTGCAGCGGACAGTATGAAAAAGGATTGGTGCACATTCTGCGGACGTATCTGGAGAACCTCAAGCACCCCCAGCAGCCGGGCGTATGGATCAGCGGCTTTTTCGGATCGGGCAAATCGCATCTGGTTAAAATTCTGGCCGCACTTTGGCTGGACTATGTCTTTTCCGATGGAGCAACTGCCCGAGGTATCACTGCCCTCCCCCTTGAAGTTCAGGAGCTGTTCCGAGAATTGAAAACAGCAGGACAGAGGCATGGCGGCCTACACAGTGTCAGTGGCACGCTGAAGGCTAACGATGACAGCAACAGTGCCCGCGCCGCAATTTTGGCCATGATCTTCAAATCCGTCGGGCTGCCCGCAAAGTACCACTTTGCATCATTCGTCATGTGGCTCCAGGAAGAAGGCATCTTAGACCAAATTCGACAACATATCGAAAACGCGGGCAAAATCTGGGACCAGGAAGTCCTGCGTCTGCACGTTTCCACAGTGCTCCGCGATGCTCTGGTTCAAATCAGACCACAAATCTTTTTCGATGAAAAAACTTGTGCCGACATCCTTCGAAACCAGTTTCCTTCAAGCAAAGACGTTTCTAGCGACGACATGATTAAAGCCATCAAGCAGGCCCTGTCCAAGGATGGCAAGCTGCCCTTGACCCTCATCGTGTTGGACGAAGTCCAGCAGTACATCGGAGAGGACAGTCAACGCTCCATTGATGTCCAGGAAGTTGTAGAGGCATGCTCCAAGAACATTGGAGGCAAGCTGCTTTTTGTTGGCACCGGGCAAACCGCCGTGACCGGGACAAGCAACCTCAAAAAACTGGAAGGACGGTTCACGGTCCGAGTGGAGCTTTCTGACGCCGATGTGGACGCAGTTATTCGTCAGGTCATCCTGGCCAAAAAGCCTGAGGCCATGGCTCCCATCAGTTCAAAGCTCCAAGACAACTTAGGTGAAATCTCGCGCCATCTGACAGGAACCACCATCGCGCACCGCCAAGCGGACTTGGAATACATCGTTCACGATTACCCCATCCTGCCGGTTCGCCGCCGTCTTTGGGAAAATGCCTTACGTGTCCTGGATCAGTCCGGGACGGACAGTCAGCTCCGCAACCAGCTCAGCCTGATTCACAAGGTCATCCAAACCAATGCCGAACAGCCCATCGGTCATGTCGCCCCTGCTGACTTTATTTTCTTTGACTTGGCGGAAAATCTCCTCCGTACCAGAATCCTACCTCGCAAAGTGTATGAAAAAACCATGGGTTGGAAATCCGGGACTACCGATGAACAGCTCATGTCCAGAGCGTGCGCCCTTGTATTTCTGATCACCAAGCTCGCTGCTGCGAACACGGAAATTGGCCTGAAAACCACGGTAGACACGCTAGCAGACTTACTCGTGGAGGATTTGTCCCAAGGTTCAAGCTTGCTACGCAGCAAGCTTCCGGGCCTGTTAAGCTCCTGCGAACTACTGATGAAGGTTGGCGATGAGTACCGAATCCAGACCGAAGAAAGCGCGGCTTGGAATGACGAATTCTTAAGTCAACGCACAAGCTTGGCCAGCACCGCCCATCGAATCGAAACAGAACGTGACGACCGCATCAGGCGTAAGGTCAGCGAATCTCTGCGCAAGATTTCTATTCAGCACGGAACGTCCAAGACACCACGTGATATCTCTACGATCTTTGATCCCCAGCTCCCGTCTGACGCCTCCGAAAAAATCTACGTATGGATTCGTGACGGCTGGAGCACGGACGAAAATTCCGTTTTAGCTGATGCCCGGCACGCCGGAAACCAATCCCCCACAATCTTTGTTTTTATTCCCAAGCGCTCGGCTGATGATCTTCGTCATCAACTGATGGATTTCAAGGCAGCCAGCGCCACCTTGGATAAACGTGGAGTCCCTTCAACCCCGGAAGGCACAGAAGCCCGTGCCGCTATGGAAACGGCGAAATTTAATGCAGAAGCACGCATAACCGCACTTCTGGATGATGCCTTTTCGGGTGCCAGAGTGTTCCAAGGAGGCGGTAGCGAAATTCTGGGCAATGAGCTTCAGGACAAGGTGACGGAAGCAGCCAAAAATTCATTGGCCCGCCTGTTTCCACAATTCGACCTTGCAGACAACAATGGCTGGACCAAAGTGCTTGAGCGCGCCCAGAAAGGCGCTCCTGACGCCTTGAAGGCCGTTGGCTATGAAGGTGAGCCTGGAGCCAATGTCGTTTGCAAAGCGATCCTGGGCTTTATCGCCGGAGGAAAAAAAGGCGTCGACATCCGTAATCACTTTGAAGGCCCAGTATACGGGTGGCCGAGGGATGCCGTGGATGGAGCCTTACTCGTCATGGTCAACGCGGGTCTTGTTCGTGCACTGGATGACATGGGCAAGGCCTTGGACGCGAAGACTTTGGACCGAAAGAATTTCGGCAAAACCTCTTTTAAGGTTGAAGCGACCACCATCAGTGCGGCCCAAAAAATCCAGATCCGCAAGGTTCTGCAAAAAATTGGCATCGCCGCCAAACCGGGTGAGGAATCCGCCTCGATCCCCGAGTTTGTGCAGCGCATGAAAAACCTGGCCGAACGAGCTGGCGGCGAAGCACCCAAACCTGCGATACCGGATACCGCCTGCCTCGAAGACATCAGACTGACAACCGGTAACGAACAGCTTCTTGCGGTGTACAATCTGCGCGATGAGTTAGCCGCCTTGATCGATTCCTGGACAGAAATTACGAATCAAATCTCCAAGCATTGGCCTGCTTGGTCCACCCTAGTCCGTCTGAAAAAACAAGCCGCTACCTTATCTCAAGCCAAGCTGCTGCTCGATCAAATTTCGACCATTGAACAGGAACGCCAACTGTTAAATGATCCCGACTTAGTAAGTCCCCTTGTGTCCAGCTTGGCCCAAATTCTGCGAGCTGAGCTGAACCGTCTTGATCGTGAGTATTCGATAAGACACGAAGAAGGCATGGCCCGGCTTAAACAGGATGACAATTGGCAGCAATTGGAACCGGAACAGCGTCATCAGCTTTTGTCAGGCCAGATGCTGCATGAGTCTGCCAGACCGAAAGTCGAGGTCCAAGCAACGGAAGACGTGCTGCGCACACTGGAAGCATTTTCGCTGACCATGTTCGAAGACAGAATTGCCGCCATACCGGGACGATTTGACGCAGTCCTGCAAGCTGCGGCGGAACTTATGGAGCCTGCGGTCCAGTTTATTCAGATATCTAAGTGTACATTGAACACTGAATCTGAAATCAATGACTGGATTGAAGGGGTTAGATGTCAACTCAAAACAGCCTTGATGAATGGTCCTGTACGCATCCAATAATCACAGGAAAACAAAAATGTTAAGCAAAGAATATTTTGATTATCACTTAACGCCTAATGGTTGGGTCGCAGGAACAGAAAAGCTTGATTTTTCAACAACCGAAAGATCTATCCCTGAAGATAGAGTTCTTACCCTCCGTATAATCGAAGAGATACCTCACCCCAATGAAGGTGTCCGTTACGACCAAGTGGTGTGGAAATCTGATGACACCAAACTAATCAATAAATTGAAAAAAAAGTTTGGTGAAAGGCCGTAGTTTTCTATTTCAGCCATTTGCACAGTACAGGAGTCAATATTTTGCAGCCTCTCGCTAAAGCCCTTCGCAACGATTTGGAGAAAACCGTTAAATCAGCCCGCGACATCGCTGAGAATGCGGCCAAGGCTTGTCTGGAACAACTTGGAGTTGGTGAGGCTAATCCTTTTATGCATCTTTCTGATGATCAAAAGGACTTGCGCCGCAGGCTGCGTGCCCACGGGCGGCAACTTGGAGATAGTCGCTCTGCCAAAGGTGAGCAGGAAATAACCCGCCTCCTGGAAGAGGTGGCCTACGAACATTGGCATCGCATGCTTTTTGCCCGCTTCCTGGCCGAGAATGATCTGCTCATGTTCGATGGCGTAGCCGTCACCTTGGAAGAATGCGCGGAACTGACCGAAGGTGAAGGCTTCACTAATGAATGGGAGCTAGCCGCTAGCCTAGCCGCAGCCATGCTGCCTCAGATATTTCGCACGGATTCGGTTGTTTTCAAATTGAAGTTATCCCCTGAACACCAGCGCAGTCTGGAACGGCTCATTGCCGACTTACCCGCAGATGTTTTCACCGCGTCAGATTCTCTTGGTTGGGTCTACCAGTTTTGGCAGAGCAAGCGCAAAGAAGAGGTTAATGCTTCCGAGGTCAAGATCGGCGCACGGGAACTGCCCGCCGTGACCCAACTTTTTACCGAGCCCTACATGGTCGCTTTTCTGCTGGATAATTCCTTGGGCGCTTGGTGGGCGGCGAGGCGATTATCCGCAGATGACTTGCGGACAGCGCAAAACGAAGAGGAATTGCGAGAAAAGGCCGCACTTCCGGGGATGCCGCTGGAATACCTGCGCTTTATCCGAAACGATGATGAATCGTGGACGCCAGCGGCGGGGGATTTTTCCGAATGGCCGCAAAATCTGGTTGAATTCAAAGCGCTCGACCCTTGTTGTGGGTCTGGTCATTTTCTAGTGGCGGCTTTTTTGATGCTTGTGCCTATGCGCATGTTTTTTGAAGGTTTGAGTGCCCGCGAAACTGTGGATAGGGTCTTATCAGAAAACATCCATGGTTTAGAACTGGACAAACGCTGCGTGGAATTGGCCGCTTTTGCCCTGGCCATAACGGCCTGGAAATATCCGGGTGCTGGCGGCTACCGGGTATTGCCGGAATTGCATGTAGCCTGTTCCGGGTTGGCCGTTGGCGCGGATAAGGAAGCGTGGACCAGCCTGGCTCCGGAACACAGCAAATTGCGCAACGCTTTGGCGCTTATCCATGATGAATTTCGGCATGCCCCGGTATTAGGCAGTCTGCTCAATCCATCCAAAAGCATCGCTGCCAATCTGGTGGATATGGAGAGCCTGGCCCCAATCCTCACCAAAATACTGGCCCAGGAAGACGCGCTGGAAAAGCACGAGGCTGGTGTCATTGCTCAAGGCATCGCCAAAGCAGCGCAGCTTTTGAGCGGGAAATATCATTTGGTTATTACAAATGTTCCGTATCTCGGACGAAGTAAACACACTGGAAAGCTGTTTGATTTTTGCGAAGAGTATTACCCTGCCGCTAAAAATGATCTCGCAACTGTATTCCTTGATCGATGCTTAGAGTTTTGTGTTAAAGGAGGGACTTCAAATATTGTATTGCCGCAGAACTGGCTCTTCCTTTACAGCTACAAGAAATTCCGCGAGAAGTTGCTGAAAAATAATGCATGGCATATAATTGCCCGTTTGGGGTCGGGGGCTTTTGAAACAATCAATGGGGAAGTAGTAAAAGCAATTTTAATCAGCCTTAGTCGTGGCAAATCAACAAATAAATCTGAATCGCTTTTGCGCAATGTTGAGTACAACAATTTAATGCGCGGAACGGATGTTTCTGCCCCCCGCACTGCCGCTGAAAAGGCAGCACAGTTGCTAGTGTCAGAAATCAAGAGCGTTGAGCAAGTAAAACAATTGGCAAACCCTGATTCACGGGTAGTGTTCGAAGATGTTTCAGAAACGGGTGAATTGCTCTCCAAATATGCCAACCCGTATCAAGGATTAATCACGGGAGATAGAAATTCTTATATTTTTTATTTTTGGGAAATTGGAGAATTTCAAGATGACTGGCAATATTTTCTAGACGGATATTCAGGCGAAGGCATCCCCTTAGGTCGCGAGCAGATAATTCATTGGGAACATGCTACTGGTAGGTTGCATAAATTTGCCAAGGAAAATCGTGACCGTCTTCATGATATGCATGAAAGTGGAAACCTCAACTGGGGCAAAAAAGGTGTAGCCATAACTAGAATTGGATTAAGAGCAACACCATACTTCGGTGAAAAATTTGACAATAATTTAATCACTATTTCTCCAAATGACGAAAATAATATTGACGCATTGTGGAGCTACTGTATCTCAGATAAGTTCAAAGAAGATGTGAGGGCATTAGACCAAAAACTCAGCTTGACAAATGCTACTGCTGGAAAGGTGCGTGTGAATCTAAATGAATGGAAATGTAAAGAAACTCTTCCCACACCATTTTCTATAGACCCATCTCAATGGCTGTTTAGTGGCCATCCTGCAAACTGCGATGATCCGTTGCACGTCGCTGTCAATCGCCTCCTCGGATACCGCTGGCCTGCCGAGTTGGATGGCAATATGGATTTGGCCAGCAACCAGCGCGAATGGGTCAATCGCTGCGAGGTTCTTGCAAACTATGCCGACGAAGATGGCATTGTCTGCATTCCTTCAGTAAGCAGTGAAGCATCCGCTGCCGATCGCCTTTTCAATCTTCTGGTTGCAGCCTATGGTGATGAATGGTCTTCTGACACCTTGAAGCAACTCTTGAGTCAGGCTGATTGCGCAGGCAAAAAATTGGAAATTTGGCTCCGCGAAAAATTCTTCACCCAGCATTGCAAACTCTTTCAGCACCGCCCCTTCATCTGGCACATCTGGGACGGCCTCCGAGATGGTTTTGCCGCCTTGGTCAACTACCATAAACTCGACTACAAAAACCTCGAAACCCTGACCTACACCTATCTTGGAGACTGGATCACCCGTCAAAAACAGGACATCGCCAACGGTGTGGACGGGGCAGCGGAAAAACTCGCCGCCGCCGAAACATTGAAAAAAAGCTTGGAACTGATCCTGGAAGGCGAGAAGCCCTACGACATCTTCGTGCGCTGGAAGCCTCTCGACAAACAACCCATTGGCTGGAACCCGGACCTCAACGACGGCGTCCGCCTCAACATCCGCCCCTTCATGACCGTCCCCGATGTTGGCAAAAAAGGAGCAGGCATCCTTCGCGACAAACCCAACATCAAATGGGACAAAGACCGGGGCAAGGATGTGGAATCCGCTCCCTGGTATCCTGTTTTCAAGGGTGACCGAATTAACGATCATCATCTGACCCTGGCCGAAAAACGCGCCGCAAAGGAGGCGAAGGAAAGTTCATCATGATTAAACATCTCAAAATGTCCAATGTCGGTCCTTCTCCAAAGATGGAACTGGAATTTGGTAAGCGCCTGAACCTGCTGACCGGCGACAATGGCCTCGGTAAAAGTTTTCTTCTGGATATTGCTTGGTGGACCATGACCCGCAAATGGCCCGCAGAACTGAATCCTAAATTAACTTCTGGCAAGGTGGCCTTGCCCACAGACAAGAAGCAACCCGCAGAAATTGACTTTTCATTCTCTGCTGTCTCCAAAATCATGGAGACCAAAAGCAGTTTCGACCCGAGAGCAGAAAGCTGGACGGTAAAACAAGGGCGGCCTGCCAATCCTGGCTTAGTTTTTTATGCTTTGGCAGACGGCAGCTTCGCAGTCTGGGACCCTGCCCGCAACTATTGGAAATCAAAAAGCAAAAAAAACACAGACCGGCCAGCAGCTTATATTTTTAGTCCCAAGGAAGTTTGGGATGGTCTACAACGTGAAGATGGAACTTGGCTCTGTAACGGACTGATTCGTGATTGGGCTGGCTGGCAAAAGGAAAAAGGCCGTGCCTTTGATTCTTTGGCTTCCGTCTTGGAGGTCTTGTCTCCTTCCGCAGACGAAAAGCTGGTGCCGGGTGGCTTAACGCGCATCAGCCTGGATGATGTACGCGACATGCCTACCTTGAAAATGCCGTATGGACAGGAAGTGGCCGTGGTTCACGCATCATCCGGCATGCGACGTATTATTTCATTGGCTTATTTCCTAGTTTGGTGCTGGGAGGAGCACTTGAAGGCCAAAGAATTTTTGGGAGAAGAGCCTGATACTAAAACAGTTTTTTTAGTGGACGAGGTGGAGTCGCACCTACATCCGAAATGGCAGCGTACGGTGATACCCGCCTTGATGAAAGTTATGGGCAATTTGATGACTTCATCAGATGTACAATTGATAGCCGTAACTCACTCCCCGTTGATCATGGCTTCGGTCGAACCGCTTTTTGACCCTATTCAGGACGCCTGGTTTGACCTTGACCTAATTGACAATCGCGTCCTGCTGACACGCAGACCGTTCGTTAGACAAGGCGATGTGCGCGGCTGGTTGACCAGCGAAGCATTTGATATGAAGTCCGGCTATTCTCTTGATGCCGAAAGAATACTCGAAGAGGCAGCCCTGGCTTTAAGTGATGAAAATTTCAGTAAGATTCAAGCCAAAGCCTTGGATCAGCGACTGCGAGAGGTGCTTTCAGATACCGACCCGTTCTGGATGCGTTGGCGATACGTGGCAGAAAAGAAAGGATGGTTGTCATGATTCATGTCGACGCCCAACCAGAGCCGGCTTCATTCAATAAGAATGTTCGCCGGAAAGGTATTGCCTGGTTGCGAAAAAAGAAGATCGCCCTTGACCAGCCGCTTCCGCCAAAAACGACCATCGAGCCTTATTGGCGTAATTGTCTCGATGACATGCATGCATGCTACAAAGGCTGCTGTGCTTACCTGGCTATTTTTTTTGAGCGAGGCACCGGTGGAGGATCAGTCGATCACTTTGTAGCAAAATCTCAACAAGCGGACTTGGCTTACGAATGGAGTAATTACCGACTCGCATGCTCCAGAATGAATAGCCGCAAGAGGGAATATGATGATGTGATCGATCCCTTTGAGGTCAAAAATGACTGGTTCCGTCTAGAACTGGTCAGCGGGCGCATTTATCCCTCTCCGGGTTTATCAAAAAAATTAACTCAAAAAATTGATACTACAATCACGCGTTTGGGACTCGATGATCCTGGAAATCGTGAGATTAGAGCACGACATTTTCAGAACTATTTCGAAAAAGGGTATCCAGAGGATTACTTGCGTAGCTATTCTCCTTTTGTCTGGGCCGAAGCAAAGCGTCAGGGGATGTTATGAAAGAGTGTAATCATCTCCAAAATATGATTTTTAATGCCCGTGTCGCAAATCTGGGAGACGTGATTACTCCTGCCTATATTTTGTGGCAGAATCGTACCCTTCAGCGAGAAGCAATCGGATGAGTGTCGCCGTCAAGATCGCAACTTGGGTGCAGAAAAAACCCATGATCTTGATTCGCTTTGATGCGCTGTATTCAGAATCTTTACACAACTCGCGCCAGGGCTTCGAACACCTTACGTTGGTAAGACCACACTCTGCACTTCGAGCTATTAAACTACCAACGGTTTGCTTGCTAGAAATACAAGACGGCGATGCAACCAACTGCTATATGGCCACAGCCATCCGTAAAACTGCCGTGAGCACGTTTGATTCTCGGCTTACCCTCAAAAAACTGCGTGTCTTGCATCCGGATTCTCTGCAAGACATAAAAACACTGACTTCTGACTCCCGGATGAAGCGTTTGCTGCTTGAACGCCTACCTGACGAAGGAGGGATTACAAGCCTTTCCCCCAAACTCAGTGCTCATATTGTCGAAATCCTGGCTTCAAATGCTAAAAATCAAGTTGCTCTCGATACGACGCTTTCCCTTTTGCCAGGTATGCGGCGAGTACCAGATAAACTTTGGGCGCAAGAAGACGCTATTCATTTAGCAATGGCCGCTTTTGGAATCACAAGCAATGCCATACCAACCCATGTTGTACTAAAAAAAGACGCATCCTCCGGCCTCGGACTGACCGGGGCTCATCTCTATGAAGATAATGTAGTCCATCATGATGCTTCATGTCTTCCTGGATTTGATGTGATCACCTCGGACGTGACAGGATACGCTGTTTTTCAAAAACACAATGAGCGACTGTCAATTTACACCGCCAACAAACTGCCATTGGAGCAGATGCTAGGTGTTGACCTCATCTACATTAATGAAACCAGAGGCAACATTGTTATGGTCCAGTACAAGATGCTGGAAGAAGAGAAGCAAGATAACGACAACGTTGATTGGTTGTTTCGTCCTGACCGGCAATTGAACGATGAAATCACACGGATGCGACTCCCAGACGTTAACTGCTCATTGAGCGACTACAGGATGAACCGCAATCCATTTTTCTTTAAATTTGTAAAACGAAAGATTGTAGACGACACACATCAGTCTTTTTTAATCTCTTTTGACCATCTGCAACAGATCCTTGCCGCCCCTGAAGCCAAAGGCCCGAAGGGTGGAATTCGTCTCAGTTACGAAACCTTGGATGGAACCTATCTCCGAGAAGCCGACATTCTTGGCTTGATTCGATCTGGTTATATCGGAACACACAGGGCGGAGACAGCGGCATTAAGAACAATTATTCATGAAGTGGCGAGAGGAAACAGAGCCGTGGTGCTGGCATGGCAACAGAAAATTCAGGATACGGTGCAATGAACAAACGGATTCGACGTGTTGGTTCCATCAAAAGCGAATTGCTCAAGAAATCCCGAGAAGCAGCCCTGGCAGCCGTACAGATCTTTAATAACCCCAATATCAGCTTCAAGACAGAATCTTATGTGGTGCTGATGATCATCGCATGGACCTATCTTCTCCACTCCTATTTCCGTAACCAGAAAATTGAGTACCGATATTACCAGCAAAAAGGTAAACGTCGTGAATTCGATAAGACCAAGCATGGTGCATACAAATATTGGGAGCTTGAACGTTGCCTCAATGATGCTAAGTCGCCGATTGATCAGGACACGGCGAATAATCTTCGCTTTCTTATCGGGTTACGCCATGAAATCGAACACCAAATGACAACTCGAATTGACGATATTTTAAGCGCTCGTTTTCAAGCATGTGGGCTCAACTATAATAACTACATCAAGAAATTGTTCGGGGCAGACAACGGAATAGAAAAACACCTCTCCTTTAGCCTTCAGTTTTCAACGATCTCGACAGAACAAAAAGAACTGCTCGAAGAACACCCAGGATTACCAGCGAACATCCAAGGCTATATCACGCATTTTGATGATGAATTATCGGACGAGGAATTCTCAAGTCCACACTATGCCTATCGTATCTTATTCGTTCCAAAAACAGCCAATCACAAAGGCCAGGCTGACCGAGTCATCGAATTTGTAAA
Source organism: Negativicutes bacterium (assembly GCA_009930275.1). The sequence continues at coordinate 1,089 of RZYP01000031.1, read as the reverse complement.
AAGTGATTCGGCCTTGGCCGATGCTGTGAATAAAGAATACGCAGTAATCAAAGAGACCGAAAAGAAAAAATACCTGCCCAAACAGATTGTAGATAAGATGAAAGCTGAAGGTTTTCCTCGGTTTTCAGTCCATCATCACACACTACTTTGGCAATCTCATGATGCCAAAAATGTAGCCAAAGGCTATGGCACTTTGGTGGCAGGAAAACTTTGGCATTGGTACGAGCGATGGGTTGATGTGACACGGAAACATTGTCACGAAAACAAGGAAAAGTATTCATGAGTTTTACTACAGCGAGGCTTTGCGCATGAGGGTGCTTGATCATCTCCTGAAAACAGTCCGCGATGCCGCTGTCTTCAATCCGGAAATCCAAGTTGCACCTACCTGTATCCTATGGCCGGATCACGATCATCAGTGGCAATCTGTCATACCTCGCCTCCGTAACAAAATGCCGGATTTATTCGTCCTTGGAGACTATAATCCCGACAAGCGAACAGGCCCTGCCATCTGGTTACGATGCATCCTTGCCAACACACTACTCACAGCCTCTGTGCAGCAGGGTCAGACACCAATTTTCTATCTTCCCGGTGTGAGTCGCCAAGACTTACGCGCTGTTGAAAATTGTCCAGACCACCTCAAACCTCTGGCCGAATTACAATACCGGGGCACGATCTGGAATCAAACGAATGCCAAGGATTGGACTGTCCTGGCCTTTCTCAAGTCCGCCCAAGGCGGTTTAAGCCTGGACGTTGCCCAGGACAACGAGACCAAACAAGCTCTCCAGCTTGCTCTTGATCGCCTTCTGGATGAAGATGTCAAACCCCTAAAGGGCAAACGCCTTGATGCCGAATTTTTCAAAAAACTTCTGGTTGGAGACCCGCGACGACAGATTTTAGAATGGATTGATGACGCAGACAAATACCGGAACAGAACTGGCGACAATGAATGGCAGGCGTTTGTCGAGATATGTCGTTCTCAATATAATTTTCATCGCGGTTTCAAGTTCAAAGTGCAACACCCAGTCCTTGGGTATTGGCGTCTTCTAAAAAAACTTCATAGGGTGTCTTAAACCCAAGGCATTTTCTAGG
>RZYP01000172.1 GCA_009930275.1 Negativicutes bacterium | reverse complement strand
TGCGACTGCTAGTATTGCGTCCTTTGTTTTGGTTGGGGAGTAGATGCCATATTTATTAGACAGATAAACTTTAAGGGCTGCATTATCTGAATCATTCCAGCCGCCCTTCATCTGTTCCCAAGGCAGTCCGTCTCTTGCATCGATTCCATCACGGTGCTTATTAAAAGCAATGGATTCTAGTTCTGAATCGTTACGGATGATGAGAACGATATTATCCAAGGTGTCCTTAATCTTTCCTTGCTTATCCAGTTCAAGTGCTGTCTGCCAATTGTCCTCCGTAAAATCAATCATTGCTTGCTCCATCCGCTCTTTCGTAAACTGTGCTTTTACTTCGTCGTCATGGATAGCAAATTCACACATGTTGATAAAGGATGGTAGTTTACTTGGTGGTGTACTTTCTGTTGCTCGATCATCTAAATGACCAAACTTATGAATACGAACAAGGTCGAAAGCATTAAGCAGTCTCCCACTTGCAGGGTCTGTTGCGTGATGGGAATAGGCAAACTTATCATCATAGAGGATGACCCCGGCACTGGAATCAGCAGGGATATAATCATAGCGACAAGTCATTGCTGAAGGCTCGTATATATCCTTTAAGAAGGTATCAATTGCACTGCTTACTGAGTAGGTGCGACAAAAGGTACCGATAACACCTTCTTTAGAAAGTGGATCGGCTTGTTCCTTTAATGAGCGGTCAATGACTTCTGATTGTCTGGAGGATACGGGCCAAGTACTGGTGTCTCGCCAATCATCGTATTTATTTAGAAATACATCAGGATCAAGGAGAGAGCCATCTTTTTCCTCATACACGAAAATGCCGTTTCTTGAAGTAGACGGCCAATACATTAGTCTTTCTGGTTCATAGGTCGTATCATCAAAAAGGTCTATGCCGATTTCTTTTGCGACCATGCGACTAACAGCTGCATACTTCTCTTCTCCCACATCACGAAAGAGTGGAATGATCAGCCTTAATCTTGGATGTTCTGGAGTATGCTTATGAGTAGAATAGATACAACACTGATAAGGGAAGAAGGTAGAGATTTCTTCCCAGATAGTACTTGTGCCATAATCCATATCAAGGGTGAGCATGGAGCGTGATAGAACATTCCCTTTTTTACGTCTACCATCTTTTAAGTGACCGCCGACAAAACCCCCGACATCTTTAATGGAATCCTGACCACCTTTTCTCATTTTTCGATATTCTTCTACGGTTTCGGTGGTACGCTGTGTGGTCTTAACACAGGAGCAGAAGTCCTCCCAGCTGATGTCTGTGTTTTTCCACTTTTTATCCATTCGGCTGTTGCCGTATGCTATCTTCATAGAGACTCTACCTCCTCAAAATCTTTATTAAAGTATCTAACCGGCTGTCTGCGTTTCTTTGCTTTTTCAATTTCAATACTCATACCTCTTGAAATAACATCACCTAGAACCCAGACCTCTTGGCATTTGCCCATCAGGATAATATCCATAAAAATAGCGAGGTCACGCTCTTTCTCATTGCTATCATCCATAAACTGTAGAAATAGAAGGTGAGGAGCAAGCGGGATGTTCCCCTTATCTAAAGCAAAACGGCAGAATTCCCGTGTCCGCTTATTGTTGTTTTCAATATCGCCACTATATGGAGAGCAAATATAGACAAGGGGCTTAAAGGCAGCTTTTGCTGCTGCCTTTTCCTCACGGGCGATATTACTAAGTGCTTCATGGGGAGTTGGGTCATGATACCCTTCTGCATTGAATTTATTGATTCCCATATCACACCTCCATCTCAATCTGCGGATAAATACCATCTGCTTTCAACTGTTCATAGATAAAGAGTCTGCCTTTTTGTGTCCACTTGGTATGCACTTTCGTATGCTTTATACCTTTACTATCTTCATAAATGTGAGTATTAGTTTTTGTATATCCATTGGGAGCATACTTTTGATAAAGAAGCCAAATATCACCTTGCTTAAACTGAATCCCTTTTTCATGAAGGTGTTCGTTCATGCGCATGGCACTCCAGCCGTAATCTTTAGCAATCACAGAAATGTTGACTGCATCCCTACATTTAAGAACCACATCATAATAAGTAGCCTTGGGTTTCATCTCAGCAATTTGCTGCTGACCAATCGCAACGGCTGCAATCAGTTCCTTGTTCTTTTCTCGTTCCTCTTTCAGTGCAGTAAATGCAGCAATTGCCAGGTCAGGATTTGCGATTAAATCGTCTGTTGCATAAAGTCCATGTTTGCGAATAGTAGGAAGGACTTCATTGGTGACCCAGCGTTTAAACTTTTTAGCATTTGGCATCTTGCTTGAGAGGATGAGACTGTACAGACCAGATTCGTTGATAGCAGTCATCGTTTGATTTCTTCCGATGGCGTCACGAATCGTTACGTCATCCTTTTCCTCTTCGTCAATGTGGTCAATTAATGCTTTCCGTGTATTTGTGTAACCGAGAATGCTTGCTACATCCTTGCCCACAAAATATGGTTGCCCACCAATCGTTGTAGTACGCACAGAGCCAAACTCTGCATTTTTGTATACTTGTAATTCCATTCGAATTACCTCCTTGTTTTTTTTGGAGGTCTTGACCTCCTACCTAGTAGCCTTGGGAGAAGGTCAAATCTGACGGTTTTTATATTCTTCTTGTAATTTCTTTGTGGCTCGCTTTAATTTCTGAGTAATATTGTTTTCACTTACACCGATGGAACTGGCATATTCTCGAATCGACATACCTTCCATGCGTACTGCGATAAACATATCTGCCCAATCTTGCTTTTTACCAAGAGCCTTACGTATCCATTGGTAAACTTCTTCACGTTTACTTTCTTGGATACGTTCAATCTCCTGAGAGTTATCAGCGAAAGTATCCATGACATCTATTTCAGCTTCACCATCTTTGCGATAGGGTCTTTTTGGATTTCCTAGGTGCCTATGGTAGCGGCGCCAATGGTTGTATTCCTTGTTGTTCATGAGGTCGAACATTTCCTGGACAGTCTCGCAGCGTTTCACCTCCGATTTCTTTTCAGGCTTTGCTTCTGCAAGACGTTGCTCATAGTCGATATCAAGCATGACGCTGTAATCTCCGTCTGGAATTTCAATTGTGGTGTAGTTCTTGTGACCGTTTTTGATGTTGTCTTCATATAAAACTCGAATTTTCATTTTGCATTCCTTTCCGTCCCAGTAATGGGTGGCGGAATGCAAAAGAGCCTGCGGATAAGATGACCACAAACTTCGCTTGTCCTAAAAAAGAGCGCACGAAATTACGGTGGGTGCATCTTCATTCCAAACACAGTCTCTATCACTGTGTTCCGAACTCTTATGCATCCCGCCGTCCGTATGCGCACTAGGACTTTGAGATTGATTTTGTTGAGCGATAACTGCTCTGGATAGATTTCTCCCTTAGGGAGGATAGGTAGGCTGATTATTCAAATCTGTCTCTACATATCATTTGTTTTGAAAATTACTTTTTCTTGCTTGGTCTTGTTTGACTTAAAGCACTGCCAGCAACCGACTTTGCTTTCTTGCTGTAGCGACCATCATTAAGAATTTTGCTTGCTTTTGATGCCACTCTCTTGGATGTTTGCTTCGAATTTCGCTTTGCCATTTACGTTCCCTCCTTTCATAAATTGGATCCAATCATTCATTTTCGTAAACATAATGTAGATTTTCGCAAAGATACATGATAGAATATCTTTGTTATGCCTTAACAAAATGATGGTGATTTAAATCCTATCTACATAATATAAAAACCCACCTTTCGAACTGGGTACGTTCCAGGTCGAAGGTGGGTACAAAGTGGGACAACTATCTTGAAAGGAGTTAACGTAATGGAATTTAATGATTTCTTCAATCTAATGAAGCCTGTACTAG
>RZYP01000171.1 GCA_009930275.1 Negativicutes bacterium | reverse complement strand
CTCATTGGAAAAGATCCATCGCATATTCTTTTTGGGTCGTATATACAATATGTTGAATTTGCAGGAAAAAGTATAACCTCTAAAGTGATAAATGAAAGACAATTTTCGGGAAACCTTATCACGATATTAAAGGAGATAGACTACTTCATCAAATATACAATTCAAAAGCAACGTCCGGTATTCGTCACGGTTTTACGGGAAGAAATGAAAATCAATTATCCGTATGAAGCAATAAGAGAACTGGCTATGAATCTCATCATGCACCGTACGTATGAGACGAATGCTCCGGCTCGATTTTATGAATACTCCGACCGGATTGAAATGGATAATCCGGGTGGACTTTACGGTAAAGTACAACCGGAAAATTTTCCTCATGTAAATGATTACCGTAATCCTGTTATTGCTGAAGCGATGAAAGTACTTGGATATGTAAACCGTTTCAACCGGGGAATAAGTATGGTACAAGAACAGCTTGAAGCGAACAAAAACGGTTTGGCTATATTTGACTTTAAAGATATTACTACATTCAAGGTAACTGTTATAAGTGCCGACCCTAAACCGGAAGGAAAAGTAAGTGGTGCAGATGAGGCAAAAAGTGGTGCAGAAAATGGAACAGAAAATAAGCCTGTACGTGGTGTCGGAGAAATGTCGGAGAAGCGTCGGAAAAATGTCGGAGAAGACAATGAAGCAGAAAAGAGTCTGGGTGAAGCAGAAAATGAAGCAATAAATGAAGCAATAAATGAAGCAGAAAATGAAGCAATAAAAATAACCTCGAGGCAAGCGAAGATTCTTCAAATAATTAGAGAAGATAATAGTTTGTCAAGAGAAGCCATATCTAAACAGTTAGAGGTGAGCGATTCGTCTGTATATCGCGACATTGAGAAACTAAAAAAAATTGGGAGACTTGAACGTATTGGAGGAAACAAAGGCGGTTACTGGAAAATAAAATAATTCTACAGTCATGGATTATCGTAAAATCAATAGCCACATCATTCTACTACTGATAGTTGCTATTGCGGGTTTGGCAATAGCTATGGTTGGACGGTTGATTGTTCTTGAAAAAGGGTTTGATATAGGTACGGCAAACCTGACCTTTGTGATAATCCTTGGCGTGTGTCTTATTGTATATCTCGTTATTCTTGCAGCGTTAGCCCATGTTATTGTTCCTTGGATTATGAAAAAGCTGCCGAATAAAAAGAAAGTTATACCAATAATCACAGATAATAATGTTTCCAATGAAGAAAAAAGAATACAAAAATCATCCATAGAAGATATAAGGAAAGATGCTGAAAAACGTCATATAGAAAAGCAAAACGCAGAGATCGATCTATTCATTGAATATACGCATTTAACAATGGCTCCCTACATAACGGACGACGAATTATTCCGGCTCGACAAATACATCGAATGTTACGCAAGAAAAGAATCACTCCCTGATAATCTTATCCCGATTAAACCTGATAAGTTGAAAAACCCCGATATGTTTCACTTCGGTTGGAACATGGCCCATTATTTTGATTATGCAAAACAAGATGTGGTTCCGTGGCTTCAGCAGATTTTCGTCGATTTGCGCGACCTTGAGTATTCCTATATAAAAGGCAAACTTCACGACTATCAAACCAAGAAACATATCATACCCAACATTGACGATATCCCCAAGTATTTAGCTGAACAGAACAAGTAAAAACATTCATTTTCGGAGATAATGGAGAGATTTTCGAGAGACTTCAAGTGATTTGAATCCCTGAAATATCTCTCTTTTTATTTGCCTCGGATTCAATTGAGTCCGGAAGCAAATTATTGTATAACTATAAAAATTTCCGATTATGAACTATCGTGATTTATTGAATTCCGGGGCGAATGTGAGTATAACACTCAAACTGGAAGATCTGCGGGAAATCTTCAGAGAGATGGCGGGCAGTCTTAAGTCCGTACTCAAAGACCCACCACCCGAAGAATTCCTAAGTCGTAAAGAGGTTTTATCTATTCTTAAAATTGATTCTTCTACTTTGTGGAGTTGGGAGAAAACAGGTTACATCAAATCATTCCCATTTGGAGGACGAAAGCGGTATAAATCTGTAGATGTCGAAGCAATACGCACCGGCAGGAAAGGAGTACGACATGGAAAATAAAGAAAAATATATCCGTGTCGGGACAACTTTGTATAAAATTGTTCGGCGTCCGCTGATCAGTGGCGATTATATTGAAGAGAAAATCCTCTGGAGTTATGAGGCCCTTCGGCAAGATTATGGAAAGAATAATCTCCCCGAAATTGAGAAATACGATGGCTTTTGCATTATCCCGAGTCATATAAACTACCAACAGATTTATGGAACCTTTCTTAACCAATACGAACCTATCAACCATACGCCTTGTGAGGGGCATTTTCCTTATATCCGGCTATTTCTGGAACATATTTTTGAAGAACAGATAGAGTTGGGGTTGGACTATATTCAACTTTTGTATACCCGGCCAACACAGATGCTTCCCATTCTTTTACTGGTATCTAATGAAAGGGAAACAGGCAAAACAACGTTTCTGCGATTTTTGAAAATAATTTTTGGGAAGAATGCCACATTCAATACGAATGAGGATTTTAAAAGTCAGTTCAATGCCGATTGGGCAAATCGTTTGCTGGTTCTGGTCGATGAACTTCTTCTGAATAAGATGGAAGACACCGAAAAGATAAAAAACTTATCAACCGCAGGCGACTATAAAATCGAGGCCAAGGGAAAAGACCGCCGGGAGATTGAATTTTTTGCCAAGTTTATTCTTTGTTCCAATAACGAAAAGAATCCGATTATTATTCCGAAAGAAGAAATTCGTTTTTGGGTTCGGAAAATCAAACCGGTTGAAAAAGATATAACTTCTCTAAGAGAGTTGATGACAAAAGAAATTCCCTGTTTCCTGCATTTTCTTATGAACCGGAAGCTATCTACACAAAACGAATCCCGCATGTGGTTTAAACCGTCATTACTGGAAACTCCCGCCTTGAATAAAATCAAGAAGTACAATTCGAGTAAAGTTGAGATTGAAATGGCTTCTTATTGTGCCGAAGTTATGGAACGCCTCGAACTAAACACATTTCATTGTTGTCCGAAAGACTTCTTGGATATTATGCGGACTGCCGGACTGAAAGCGGATATTTCTCAGATTCGAAGTATTTTGAAAGATAGTTGGGGATTTCGTTCTGACCGTAACAGCGACTATACTTTTTATTGGGTTGGTTTTGATGGAGAGATACATCCAATGAAAAGAAAAGGACGGTATTTGGAGATAGAAAAAAAATTGGTGGATAAAATCCTGTTGTAATGTTTTCTTTTCATCGCTAATTAATTAACAATCAAAAAGAACATAATTGCAACAAAACCACAACAAACATACAACAAAATCAAAATTGTCGGTAACCAATAACAACGAAAGTAGCATTTGTTGTGTGTATGTTGAATTTATAATTTATTGGAATACTGTAGAATATCCCAACCCTACAACAAATCAACAAAAAATAGAAATATGCAATCAGACAATATAAAAAACATACCCATCCGGGATTACCTGAAAAATCAGGGAACTTATCCTGCAAAAGAATATTCCGGTTACGGAATGTACAGAAGCCCGTTCCGTGACGAACGCACGCCGAGCTTCAAAGTCGATTACCACCTGAACCTATGGCACGATTTCGGGAGTGGTGAAGGCGGAAGCATCATCGATCTGGTGATGAAACTGGATAGATGCCCTTTCATTGATGCAATTGAGCAATTGAGAAACTTTTCATTCATGCCCGTGAAAGAAGAACAACATTCATTAAAATTAGACTATTTCTGCGCTCGGCATAGCTCAAACAAGTTTGGCTCTG
>RZYP01000170.1 GCA_009930275.1 Negativicutes bacterium | reverse complement strand
GACGCGATGGATTGCGGTCCCTCCTGCCTGCGCATGCTTGCCAAGCACTACGGCAAGGACTATTCTTTGCAATTTTTCCGCGAAAAAAGTTATGCCAGCCGGGAAGGAACCTCCCTGCTTTGTTTGCGTGATGCCGCCAGAGCAATAGGCATGAATGCGCAATGCGTGCTCGTTTCCCTGGAGCATCTCACTAACGGGTCTGTACTCCCCTGCATCGTCCATTGGAACCAGGACCACTTCGTCGTCGTTTATGGCAGCAAGAACGGTTTTCTGGAAATAGCCGATCCTGCTCTTGGCCGAACCAAATATAATCACGAAGAATTTTTAGCGCACTGGGAAAAAGGAAATAAGCAGGGCTATGCCTTGCTTATGGCACCGACGGCGGCTTTCTATGAAAAGCGGGAGCCGGAACCTCAGAAAAATCTCAGCTTCACCCTCCTCGCTTACCTGCAGCAATACCGCACTCTGCTCCTGCAGCTCTTTCTGGCTATGCTGGCAGGCAGTTTGCTGCAATTGGCACTGCCTTTCTTAACTCAGGCGATAGTAGACAGAGGCATCCAGCAAAAAGACATCGGCCTTTTGGAACTGATTGTGGGCGGACAGCTCCTGCTGATGGCCAGCAGTGCCTCCGTAAATTTCCTGCGCAGCTGGCTGCTTTTTCACATTAGTACACCCGTCAACATCAAACTGGTGCATGACTTTTTGGTCAAGCTTACCAAACTGCCGCTGCGTTTCTTCGACGTCAAAATGGTTGGCGACACTCTGCAGCGCATAGGCGACCATCAGCGGGTGGAATTCTTTATGACTTCGACTCTTCTCAGCATGCTCCTGACAATGGTCAATCTCGTCGTTTTTGGCTCTGTCCTGGCGTTTTACAGCCTTCCGGTTTTTGGGCTTTTTGTTGCCGCTACCCTCTTGTATCTGCTCTGGATTCAATTCTTTCTTAGCAAAAGAAGAGAAATTGATTACGACAAGTTCAAACAAATGGGCCGCAATCAAAGCAACATTATCCAATTAATCATGGGCATGCAGGAAATCAGGCTCAATAATTGTGAGCACAAAAAATTAAGAAGTTGGGCGGAAATACAAAACGAGCTCTTTGCTATCGGTAAAAGGGCCTTAGCCTTAACGCAAAAACAGCAAACCGGCTGTTTTCTTATCCAGGAAACCCAAAATATTATGATTACCTTTCTTGCCGCGCGTTCCGTCATGGACGGAGAAATATCGCTGGGCATGATGCTGGCCATCCAGTTTATTCTCGGCCAGTTGAACGGTCCGGTCGAGCAGCTTATTCATTTTGCCGCCGCGGCCCAGGATGCCAAAATCAGCTTTGAACGTATCGAAGAAATCCAGAATCTGGAAGAGGAAGAAAACCCTGACGAAAAAAAAATAAGATCCGTTCCCGCAGGAGCAGATCTCGTAGTCAGCAATGTTTCCTTCCAATATGGGAGTCCTTACTCCGAAAAAGTCTTAAAAAACATCTCTCTTGTTGTGCCTAACAAGAAAATTACAGCAATCGTGGGCACGAGCGGCAGCGGAAAAACAACCCTGCTAAAACTCTTGCTGGGCATATACCAGCCTGTAACAGGTGAAATACTGCTCGGTGGCACGTCGCTGGAGGAAATAAGCAAAAGTTCCTGGCGTCAGGAATGCGGTACTGTTTTACAAGACGGCTATATCTTTTCCGATACCATCGCCGGGAACATCGCCTTGCAGGTGGAGCAAATCGACGAAGAAAAGGTAAGGCAAGCCGCACAAATTGCCAACATCGACAAATTCATTGATTCTTTGCCCCTGCGTTACCAGACAAGGATCGGTGCGGACGGTCAGGGTCTGAGCCAGGGACAGAAGCAGCGACTTCTTATTGCCCGGGCAATATATAAAAATCCAAATTTTATCTTTTTTGACGAGGCGACGAACGCCTTGGACGCCAACAACGAAGCAGTAATCATGAAAAACTTAAATGAATTTTTCCAAGACAAGACTGCGGTTATCGTCGCCCATCGCCTGAGTACAGTCCGCAGCGCCGACCAGATTATTGTTCTGGATAACGGTTCCATCCTCGAACGCGGCACGCACCAAGAACTGCTGGCATTAAAGGGTGCGTATTACAACCTGGTCAAAAATCAGCTGGAGCTGGGTTAATTGACACTGTCGTTATTCTATTTTTCCGCTGCCGAACTCAGCGCCACCCCACTCGACTAAGGTGAAACCTTTTCTGGCAAAACTCGGTAACTTCTGCTCGGGCAATTTGTATTGATTTTCAACCTCGCCCACGCCTTTGAATTCCATGAAAACACGAATCGTTGTTTCCGCTGCTGGCTCGGTCTTCAAAACCGAGCTGCCGTCAATATCGTCATTGATGCGGAAGTGAACGAAACAATTCTCATACTTATTCATGGCAGGCAGCCAATAGACGATGAAATCATTAATTTCCTTCTCGTTAAGACCGATATGACTCAGCTTGCTTTGCAGAAACTTTATATAATCATCAGCTTTGACATAAAATCCTGTCTGATATTGGTAGTGCGTTGCCGGGAAGGAATAAAAGCCGTCCCAGAACAGGTATTCGTAAGAACGCTTGTCCTTCAGGTTAAAAAGTTTCCCGTCGGGTTCAGCGACAACGGTCCAATTATCTTTGTACTGCGGATAAGTATTGCTGATTCTGCCCTTGAAGTCATGCTTGACCGTGATTTGCGTTTTTTCCTCAGGGTAGAGGTAAATCGCTGGTTTTTTCAGATAGACTTCCGGCTCCAAAACTATTCTTTGTGCTTCCTCCTTAATTTCATCCAGCTTCAGGAGCGCGCTGCCGTTGGAAGATACAAATTCCAAAAACCGGTATTTTCTTTGGTCCTCTGCGGTAATAACAATATCAAACGCCGATTTCTTAGCGTCAAGCACGAGCTTATTGACCAAGGCATTATTGGGGTCTTCCAATAAGTAGACCTTGTAATTGTCGCACTTGGCCTCCTGCATGTAAAAAGACTCTGCTATCAGCCGGAAAACTTCACCAGTAATCCTTTTATCCTGCAAAGGCGTCACTGCTTTGGCGAGCAAGGCATAATCACTCTGCATGTGCCAATAGCTGCGGGGATATACAGGGTAGAAAGTTACTTCGTATTTCTTCTCGGGTTCCATAATGCCATAATAACCGTCTAAAACACCGGCAAGATGATACCAAGGGCCGCTTTTGGACATACCGTCCACATACAAAATAGAGTCATCAGCCGCTTTTTCGCTGACCCAGCCTGTGACTGTAACTTTTTGCGGCAATAAGTATTCCTCGGCCTTCATTGACTTGTATTTACTTAAATCTGCCTTAAGCACGCTCAAATCCTGCAGAAAATTGGCCAAAGGCGGTGCGCCTGTCGGTTTCGGCTGCATTTCGTAAACCAGGTCATGCCGTTTTATTTCCAATTCGATTGCGGTTATCGTGGCCGCAAGACATGCTTCCTTCAGCTTCATTGTTTCATTGGCCGCAACTAGCTCAGCAGACTGACTTTTCGGCATAGAGCCGGCAAAAACCGTGCCAATATCTTTCGTAAAAACCAAATTAAAAATAGTTAAAATTGCGATTCCCCAAATAACAACATTTTTTCTCATAGACTTCCTCCCTCATCCTGCACAAAAGACTTTACCGTGAATGTACCTATATTCAGCTAAATACAGAATAACATCAATAGCAGAGCCTCGCAACAGTTAAAGTGGGGACGGTCCTAAATTGTCACGTTTTTTCTTTTCAGTTAAAGTGGGGACGGTCCTAAATTGTCACGTTTTTTCTTTTCAAAAGTGATAGAATTTGTATGAGGTGACAATAATGGCCAGAAAACCAAGAGCACTTAGTTCGACTGGATTTTACCACACATTTTTCCGTGGCGTTAATCATCAAAGTTTGTTTGAGGAAGATAATGACTTCAGTTACTTTCTAAACACTTTGACTTCTTTG
>RZYP01000169.1 GCA_009930275.1 Negativicutes bacterium | reverse complement strand
TTGGTACTGATATTGATAATCCAGAAAAAACTTATAAAGTAAAGGCTGATGATGGAGATCCATTTACTGCTTTAGCTTTTAAAATTGCTACCGACCCTTTCGTTGGTAAGCTTTGCTTTATTCGTGTTTACAGTGGTGTCTTGCAAGCTGGTTCTTATGTTGTTAATACTAATACTGGCAATAAAGAGCGGGTAGGTCGTATTGTTCGTATGTACGCTAATCATCGTGAGGAAATTAAGGAGGTTTATGCTGGCGATATTGCTGCCGTTATTGGTTTAAAAAATACTACCACTGGTAATACTCTTTGTACTGAGTCGCGCCAGGTTCATTTAGAAAATATTTCTTTTCCGGAGCCAGTTATTAAGATTGCAGTTGAGCCTAAAACAAAGGCTGATCAAGAGAAAATGGGTGTAGCTCTACAGCGCTTAGCCGAAGAAGACCCAACTTTTAGAGTTGAAACGGACGAAGAAACTAATCAGGTTTTGATTTCGGGGATGGGTGAATTACACTTAGATATTATTGTTGATCGCATGCGCCGTGAATTTGGCGTTGAAGCTAATGTTGGCAATCCTCAAGTTTCTTATCGTGAAACTATCACCAAAGAGGCAGTGGCTGAATACAAATATGCTAAGCAGTCAGGCGGCCGTGGTCAATATGGTCACTGTACTTTACGCGTCTCTCCTCAAGATGACCCTGAAAAAGGCTTTGAATTTATTGATGAAATTAAAGGTGGCGTTATCCCAAAAGAATATATTCCTGGGATTGAGAAGGGCGTAAAGGAAGCTTTAAATGCTGGTGGTGTTGCTGGTTATCCAATGGTTAACGTTAAGGTTGCTGTTACTGATGGTTCTTACCATGAAGTTGATTCTTCAGAAATAGCTTTTAAAATGGCCGCTATTTTCGCGTTTAGAGATGCTTGTCAAAAAGCAGGCGCGGTTCTTCTTGAGCCAATTATGAAAGTTGAGGTCACTACTCCAGAGGAATATATGGGATCCGCAATTGGTGACTTGAATGCTAAGCGCGGTCAAATTGGTGAAATGATTGATCGCCCTAACAACATCAAGGCTGTTCGAGCAAAAGTGCCATTAGCAGAGATGTTTGGTTATTCCACAGCTTTACGCTCTATGTCTCAAGGACGGGCTAGCTATGTGATGGAATTTTCCCATTACGCAGAAGTGCCGCGTAACATCTTAGAGCAGATAAAAGTTAAAAATAGTCGTTAATCCTTAACTTTACTGGTTTAAAAATTAATTTTACTTTTATGTTTTCCGAACCCTTGAAAAAAATACTAGCTTTAACCGAGCAGACAGGGGATAGTCTGGTTATTTATAATGAGGCTGAACCGGAAAGAGCTCAGGTAATTCTTAGTCTAAAAAAATACGAACAATTAGTGGCTGGTTCGGCTCCCAAAAAATCGCTAAACTCAGCCCTAAAAAACGATTTGACAAGCGAAGAATTAACTGATAAAATAAACGGCGATATTTCTACTTGGAAAAATCAAGAGAAAGCTCCGTTTTTAGCAGAAGAAAGTAAAAATCGTAATCCTTGGGCCATCCCGCCGCAAGTAAAGAATGGTGCTGAGGAAGTAAAGTAAAGGCGGGAATTATTAACTTGTTATAAATTTAAAAATATTATTAATTAATTACGGCTGGTCTCCTAAGAGAAAAACCCCAAGTGGGGGTCGTAAAATCAAAGAAATATGGCAGAAAAATTTGATCGTTCCAAGCCACACATCAACATTGGTACTATTGGCCACGTTGATCACGGCAAAACTACCTTAACCGCAGCTATGTTGGCGGTGTTTGGAGCGCACGGCTTGAGCGCTTCCAATAAGAATGTCAATGAAATTGACGCGGCCCCTGAAGAAAAGGAGCGCGGTATTACAATTTCCACCACTCACGTGGAGTATGAATCAACAAATCGTCATTATGCTCACGTTGATTGTCCGGGACACGCTGATTATGTAAAAAACATGATTACTGGTGCTGCTCAGATGGATGGCGCGATTTTAGTGGTATCGGCGACCGATGGTCCAATGCCTCAAACTCGCGAACACATCTTATTGGCTCGTCAGGTTGGTGTTCCTTATATCATTGTTTTCTTGAATAAATGTGACATGGTTGAGGATAAAGAATTAATCGACTTAGTTGAAGAAGAGGTTCGTGACTTATTAAATAAGTATGAATTCCCTGGGGCTGAAACTCCAATCATCCGTGGTTCTGCTCTTAAGGCTTTAGAGAACCCTAGTGGTCCAGATTCAGAACCAGTAATGAAGTTAATGGAAGCAATTGATTCCTATATTCCAACCCCAACTCGTGATATCGAGCACCCTTTCTTAATGCCGATTGAAGATATTTTTTCAATTGAAGGTCGGGGAACTGTTACCACTGGACGCATTGAGCGCGGTGTGATTAAGGTTGGCGATGAGGTTGAAATTGTTGGTTTAATGGACACCAAGAAGACTACTGTTACTGGCATTGAAATGTTTAACAAGTCTCTAGATCAAGGAGAGGCTGGCGACAACGCTGGTTTATTGCTTCGCGGTACTAAAAAGGATGAGGTCGAGCGTGGCCAGGTTTTGTGTAAACCAGGTTCTATCACCCCTCACTCAGAATTTGAGGCTCAAGTTTTCGTTTTATCTAAAGAAGAAGGTGGTCGTCATAAACCATTTTTCAATGGCTACAAACCTCAATTCTATATTCGTACCACTGATGTTACTGGCGAAGTAGAATTGCCAGCTGGTACTGAAATGGTTATGCCTGGCGATACTGTTTCCTTCAAGGTTAAATTGATTTCTCCGGTTGCGCTTGAGGAAAAACAAAAGTTTGCTATCCGCGAAGGTGGCCGAACTGTCGGCGCTGGTGTGGTGACCAAGATTATTAAATAATCACTGAGACCCGCTCTTTCATAGGGCGGGTTGACTGTGTTTATTTAAAAACAATCTTCCGTTTTAGTCTTCAAAGAATTTGCTTTTGACTAGGAGGGGAGTTCCAATTATGTCTGACAACAAAAAAAAGGAAGAATTCAAGCAAAGAATTCGTATTAAAATTAAGGCTTTTGATCATAAAATCGTTGATCAATCCACAAAAACAATCGTTAAGACGATTGAGAGAAGTGATGCCCAATTTTTTGGTCCGATTCCTTTGCCAACTGAAAAAAGGAAATACACCGTTAACCGCGCCACCTTTGTTCACAAAGATGCCCGGGATCAATATGAAATGCGTATCCACAAACGCATTATTGATATTGTTGATCCTAGCGCCAAGACGATTGAAGATCTCACTAGCTTAAATCTGCCAGCTGGTGTTGACGTGGAAATTAAAATGCAGTAAAATACAGCAGTAATTTTATACAAAAAAATCGGACTAAAAATCAGTTTGGATAACTCTCATTTTGAGAAAGCACCCGAGCGGAGTTTAGTCTAATATTAGGAGGTAATCAGTCAATTAAGAAAATTTCATAAGATCCTATTTAGTGGATGAAATTTTTTTGACTGGTTTTTACACCAGTTTTTTTGTTTAAAGAATATGAAATTTATCCTCGGAACCAAAAAACAAATGACCCAATTATGGGTTAACGACAAGGTAGTGGCCGTTACTCCGGTGTTGGCTGGACCTTGCACCGTGACGCAAGTAAAAACTGAGAGCACTGACGCTTATGAAGCGGTTCAGCTTGCTTTTGGGGTGCGCCGGGAAAAAAATATTAACAAACCGCAACGTGGTCATTTTAAGAAAGCGGCTGTTTTGCCAAAAGTGGCTCGTGAATTTAGAACCACCACCGCTGATTTAAAAATTGGCGATGTTATTAGCGTTGGCACATTCGCTGTCGGCGATGAAATTGATGTTAGCGGCACTTCTAAAGGAAAGGGCTTCCAAGGCGTTGTTAAGCGCCATGGCTTTGCTGGTGGGAGAAAAACTCATGGTAATAAAGATCAGTTGCGCATGCCTGGTTCAGT
>RZYP01000030.1 GCA_009930275.1 Negativicutes bacterium | reverse complement strand
AGCGGCAAAGAGACCATCGTTGGTTTGAACAAATATCGTCTCGCCAAAGAGGATCCTTTGAATGTATTGTCCATCGATAATACTGCGGTACGCAATGCTCAAATCAAGCGTCTGGAGAAATTAAGAAGCGAACGTGATAATGACAAAGTAAGGCGCGATTTGGAAGCAATCACCAAAGCTGCTGAAAGCCGCGACAATGGTAATCTTTTGGAAATGGCTGTACAAGCAGCCCGTGACCGCGCGTCATTGGGTGAAATTTCTGATGCTGTTGAAAAGGTCTCTGGTCGATTTAATGCTGTTATTCATACGGTTTCCGGTGTATATTCAAGCGAATTAAGCGGCAGCGGTGAATTAGAAGAAGCTAATAAACTTGCTAATGAATTTGAAAAGATTGAAGGTCGTCGTCCGCGTATCTTCTTGGCTAAGATGGGGCAGGATGGACATGATCGAGGACAGAAAGTACTGGCAACTTCCTTCGCGGACATGGGCTGGGACGTTGACGTAGGTCCTTTGTTCCAAACTCCGGAAGAAACCGCGCAAGACGCAGTAGATAATGACGTGCATATGGTTGGCTTCTCTTCTTTGGCAGCAGGACATAAGACTTTGCTTCCTGCTCTGGTTGAAGAATTGAAGAAACATGGCCGTGAAGATATCTTGGTTTGTATTGGCGGTGTAATTCCTGCACAAGATTATGATTACCTCTATGAACATGGTGCGGCTGCAATCTTTGGACCTGGTACCAATATTCCTAAATGCTGCACTCAGTTATTGGAAATGCTGGTTAAGCGTTCGAAGGAAGAGGCAAAAGAAGGCTGAGGTGATAGGAATGCCTGATTTGGGCGAAAAAGATTCCAGACCTAGTTGGGTTCCAATAAAAAAGAATCCTGAATTTGCTTGCTCGGTAATGAGTGGTATTGACAGTAATATCAATAGCGTAACAGAAGAAAAAATAATTCCTGCTGTCGCTATAAAAAGCTTCCCCTTGAGGCGTCGTTACACTGCAGAGGAATTGGTCAAAGGTGTGAGCGAGGGAGATCGTATGATGCTCTCCCAGGCTATTACCTTAATTGAAAGCAATGCACCCAAGGATTTTGATAAAGCGCAAAGAGTATTGCAGGCTCTATTACCTCGTACAGGTAATGCTTTGCGAATTGGCATCACAGGCGTCCCGGGTGCTGGTAAGAGTACGTTTATAGAGGCCTTCGGGCAGATGCTTTGTTCTTCTGGTCATCGTGTAGCGGTTTTAGCTGTAGATCCTACAAGCTCAATTACCGGTGGCTCTATCTTGGGTGATAAGACCAGAATGCAGATGCTTTCTCGTGAACCAAATTGTTTTATCAGACCATCACCGGCGAAAGGTACTTTAGGCGGCGTAGCGCGTAAAAGTCGAGAAACCATGCTTTTGTGTGAAGCTGCTGGTTGTGATGTTATTTTGGTAGAGACTGTTGGCGTAGGACAATCTGAAACAACGGTGCGTTCTATGGTAGATTTCTTTATGCTGATCGTGCTGACAGGGGCAGGCGATGATCTCCAAGGAATAAAAAAAGGTATTATGGAATTGGCTGATGCTATTGTAGTTAATAAGGCGGATGGAGATAATCTTAATAGAGCGATTGTAGCGCAAGGCGAGTATGAACGAATGGCAGAATTCATTCGTCCTGCAACCGAGGGCTGGAAGACTCATGCTTATCATTGCTCCGCCATTAAGAAAACTGGCCTTAAAGAATTGTGGGATGTAATTCAAGCTTTTTCTCAATTGACTAAGAAGTCTGGTGTCTTTAAAAAGAGGCGACAAAAACAGGTGCTTTCTTGGGTAAATAGCATGATTGATGAACATTTGCACAACCTATTTTATGATGACCCTTTAATTAAAGGACGCATCCCTGCTGTTATGCAGGCAGTTCTTAACAGCGTAATTTCACCTAGTCAGGCTGTTACAGAACTTATCAGGGCGTTTGATATGGATAGAGCTTCAGTTAAACACCTCGAGGACAAATAGTTAAATAGGATTAAGGAGCTTGTGATTGAAATTTTAAAAATGTTGCATTTAAATTGTTAGCTTTTTATAATCACTGATTGCTGTGAAATAGCAACCGTTGATTTATTCTTAAACGACAGAAAGGCAAGTAGGTTAAGGATGCCGATTGTAGCTTTAGCGCTTGGGGATAATTAGCATACACAAAAGCCTTTCTGTATAGTTTTTGATATTTTATCTTATCTACTTATTTCACTGCTCTGTCATTCAGTGTTATAAGCTTTCCTTTCCCTTTTTTGGCAAAGCTCTTCCATGTATAACTATACATGGAAGAGCTTTGCTGATTTTTTTGATACCTTGTATAATTTCATCAATACAAGTAAAATATAGTAGCTAATAATTTTATTTGTTTATGAATTATAATACCGAGGTGATAAAATGGAATTAATAAAAGTTGATAGAGATAAGTGTATTAAATGTGGTCTTTGTATTGAGGTTTGTCCCAGCTGCATTTTAGAAATGGGTAATAATGGTCCCGAATGCAATTGGGATCGTGGCTGTATGGCTTGCGGCCACTGCGTAGCAATCTGCCCAACTGCTGCTATTGATAACGCACATTGCCAGTTAGCCAAGCAAACCGCTATTACTATGCCTGTTTTGGATGCTGAAACAGCGTATAATTTTTTAAGAATGAGAAGATCAATCAGAAATTTCAAACCACAACTTGTGGAAGAAGAAAAAATCACAAAATTACTTGATGTAGCCAGATATGCTCCGACAGCCGGCAACTCACAGGGATTGTATTATATCGTTCTTTCTGACGCAAAAAAGATTAGAGAAGTTGCAGATTTAACAGCACAATGGATGCAGCGGGAAATAGAAATTAACAGCCCCCATAGCCGTTATTTTTCTAATATTTTGCGAACATATAATGAAAGAAAGATTGATATCATTGCACGTGAAGCTCCTCAGCTCATTTTCGCTTGCGCACGCAAACTCAATTTAACAGGGGTAAGTAATTGCGAACAGGCCTGGGCTTATGTTAATTTATATGCCCCGACTTTAGGCTTGGGTACGACAATCGCCGGGTTCATTCAGACTTGCGGTATATCGGGTTACGAACCTTTGTTGGAGCTGTTGGATGTACCAAAGAAACAGCAAATTGTTGGAACTTTAATGGTGGGTTATCCGAAATACAAATATCATCGATTAGTGGAAAGACAACATTTAAAGGTAGAATTCCGTTAAAAAAACCGGCTCTAGGCCGGTTTTTTTGTTTAAGAATGACTTAGAGTCTGCTATAATGAGGAAGTATAATACATTCGGACTTGTGAGGTGCTGACATGCAACTGTCTTCAATACAATTTATAAGTATGATGGCTGTTTTAATTTTAGCATCGCTACCCGGGTTTTTTGCAGCTAAAAAAGTCAAGTCAGAAGCGGACTATAGTGTCGGCGGACGCAATGCCGGTTCTCTTTTGGTTGCGGGTACCATTATTGGCACAATTATTGGTGCAGCAGCGACAGTGGGGACAGCACAGCTGGGATTTAAGATTGGCATTAGTGCCTGGTGGTTTACTCTGGGTTCAGGAATAGCGCTGATCGTTATGGCAGTCTTTTATGCCAGACCTTTGCGCAGCAGCGGTTTAACGACGATTTCGGAATTCCTTGTAATAAACTATGGCAAAAAAGCAGGGCCTCTAAGCAGCCTTGCTGCTACGGCTGGAATTTTTCTTAGCATTGTTGCTAGTATGCTGACAGCGCTTCACTTGATATCAAGAGTTTTTAATATTAATTTTGTTGAGGCCGCAGCAGTCATTGCCTTTGTCGTCATTTTATCGATTTTTCTGGGTGGAATAAGTGGCTCCGGTATTGCCGGCCTTGTAAAAATAGCGTTAATTTTCGGAACTATTTTTGTTGCTGGAATCTGGGCTTTTAACGATTTGGGGGGCTTGAACGGTATACTTCAAACCTTTCCGGCAGATCCTTGGCTTAGCATGTTTGCCAGCGGCTCGGAAAAGTTAATTTATAATTTGCTCTCCTTGACAATCGGTGTAATTTCGACTCAAAGCTATATACAGGCATTATTTTCTGCCCGTGACAGCAAGACGGCTATGGTTGGTTGTATTGTTGCTGCCATAATAGTAATTCCTATCGGTTTACCTTCAGCAATAATAGGTATGTCGATTAAAAAGACCAACCCTGAAATAAGCAGTATAGACGCCTTGCCGGTTTATCTTCTAAATTATATGCCAGATTGGCTGGGTGGCGCTGCTATTGCCGCATTGATATTGTCAGCTCTTTGGTCAATATCTGGCCTTGTATTGGGTTGCGGGACGATGATTTCAAGAGATATTTTCAAAGAGGTTTTTGGGTTTAAAAGTAATAGAACCTTGCTTTGGATTAATCGCGGCTTTGTCTTGATTATAACCTTAGCGGCTGAATTCTTCGTTTTCCAGCACGTAGATTCCTATGTATTGGATTGGACCTATCTTTCGATGGCGCTTAGGGGAGCGGGCATTTTTCTGCCTCTGACTTTTGCTATAATTTTCAAAAATAGGATATCGAGAAAAGCTGGGCTATTGTCAATGATTGCGGGAATTTTTGTTGCCTTGACCTGGAAAATATTTATTCCGGAAGCCACGGATACCCTTTTCCCAAGCTTGGTGTTTAACCTGCTGTTTTTGGTCCCCGGAGTTTTTTTAGGTAGGCAATAGGAAAATATGAACGGAAAAGTTATTTTTAAAAATATAATACGATCATAGGCAGGTAAATCAAACTAAATAGAGAATATACCTCGTATAAAACGGTTTTTAATCTTTATAATAAATTTATTGTAGGAGGGATTCAAATGGTAGGTGGAAAAACTATAATCAGTGAAGAGGTTTTTGCCGATTTAGCCAAAACAGCAATGAGTAAAGTCGATAATGTATCAGCAGCATCTGATGAAGGCGGCACCTTGGCAGCAGTAGTTAAGAAAGTAGCTGATCGTGTCATTCCGCAAGTTATCGTCAAAAAAACTGATGCTATTGCCGGTGATGAGGAAAACCAGCAGGCAACTATTGGGCATGTTTCTTTTGAGATAAAGATAACTGTCGTTTATGGCGCCAACATTCCTGAAACTACAACCAAGCTTCGCCAGGTTTTGCTTGACGAAGTTGAGCGGATAACTGGCTATCAGGTGGACAAAGTTGATGTAATAGTCGAGAAGCTTATTAAAGCTGAAGCTGCTCCGGAAAAGGAAGCATAATTTTTAAACTAAATGCGGTCTGCTGTAACGACCGCATTTATATTTTTTCAAACAAGGAAGGGTATAATGAACGATAATATTATCTGTGTCTTAAATAAGATGATTGCATACGAAAAAGGTTGCCCACACAGGGTTAATCATTTTCTGAAAGTACATTCCTTTGCCAGAATAATCGGAGAGGCTGAAGGCTTGGCTCCTAGTGAACAGTATGTATTGGAACTGGCGGCAGTGATGCACGATTGTGGCATCAGGGCTAGCTTAAATAAATATGGTTTTTATAATGGCAAACTTCAGGAGCAAGAAGGACCTGCTGTTGCCGACCTAATGATGCAGGAATTAGATATTGAGGAAGCAATAAGAGAAAGAGTCAGATTCTTAATTGGTCACCATCATACTTACACTGATATTATTGGAATGGACTACAGAATACTTGTCGAAGCAGATTTTTTAGTCAATATCTATGAAGATGAACTTACTGCAGATGCTATTGCATCCATTAAAGATAAATATTTTGCTACAAAAAAAGGCAGAGAAATTTTGGCCTTGCTTTACCAGTCAACCGAAGAAACTGAAAATTAGCGGTTTAAATTTTTCAGGTTAGTATCCAGATTGTGCATACCTATTTTTAGATTTGTGTCTAAAGATTTGGTGTGTACTTTTTTATTGTCACCGTTGTGGTAAAATAAATGTATATGTTGAGCGCTTTATGCTCAGGAATGGACGGATATAATGGCGGATTTATTTTGCGTGAGACTTGGCGAAAGCATGCGCAGCAATTTTGCGGAGCAAGCTAAAAATTTTGGTTATGGGGAAGCGCTGCTAGTTTTACCAAACAGATTTTTGCTGCAGGATGTACAGAAATTAGGGACTGTAAGAGCGGTAAATATGGATTATTTACCAAATGAAATATTGCGGGCTAACAGCCGTGATCGTTTTACAATGCTATCAAGGCGTTCGCAGGAAATCCTGGTTAAAAATCTTATTGAAAATAAAAAAAAGGCTGGAGAATTGCATTATCTCCTCAAGGTTGCGGAATCAGACTCGTTTGCAAAAATAGTGACGGGTTTTATTGGCGAGCTTTCTCGTTCAGGTGTTACCACAGAAGAATTTGCCGAGGCCTTAAATGCATGGGATAGAAAAAATGCATATGGTTTGAAGGATGAGGAAATATCCTCCATATATGCTGATTACAGGAAAATACTTAAAAAGAACAATTGGTATGATATAGACGGGCTATATAGGTTGGCAACGCTTGAAGTGAAAAAGCCGGAGAGCAATTTTCCTTGGAGCAAACTGTTTTTTAGCGATTTTTATCAGTTTGATCGTTTGCAGCTGGATTTGATTGATGCGCTCAAAGATCGCTGTGAAGTAAGCATAGGGATAGTTGGAGATACAAAGAATGAAAAACTTTTCGGCGCTACCTTGAATACAATAAGCGATTTGATTGGCTGCGGCTTTCAATCGCATAAAGTAACCGATTGCAGCAAGAGAAATGCTTCGCTTGAACATTTTTCCCTGCATTGGAAAAATGATATTACTGTTTTCGAAGACAAGAGTATTAACATAAAAGTTTTAGAAGCTTCTGGTGCGGAGCATGAAATGAGGCTGGTGCTTGAAAGAATTAAAAAGCAATTAACGGAAAATATAGCTTGTGAGGATATCCTTCTGGTAGTTCGCAATTTGGATTCATACAGTGGCTTAAGGAAGCTGTTTGAGGAATATGGTATACCTACGATGTTGCCAAGAGTAACCAGCTTTTCGTCGCAGCCGGCAGTTGAATTGCTTGATAATTTATTAAATTTTGCGCTAAATAGTTTTGATATTGATATTTTTTGTAATTTATTAGGCTGTAACTTTTCTAAACTTTTATATGCTTTCGACGGCGAAAGTTTGCTGGAAATACGGACAAGAAGTTTCTTCAGCAATAGCGCTCAATTTAGGGAACATTTACATATTAATGCCAATATAAAGGTGGACAGCGGTATCAGCGAATTGTTGGAATGGGCTGATAATTTACCTAGGTCTGCAACTAGTGGCGATTATTGTTTGCTTTTGCGCAATTTTATAAAAGGATGTTCTCTTGCTGAAAAATTTGGCAACTATTATAAACAGGAGTATTTGTCTCTAGAGCAGTTGAAGAATATCCTATTAACAGAAAAGACTTGTTATGAAGTATTGGACGAAATAGAAAAATTTTATGAGGAGAGCAAAGAAGGACAAAGAAAAATAAGTCTTGAAGAATTTATAAAAATATGGAGAGAAATCGGTCTTGAAAAAAAAGTTGTACTGGAAAAAGGTAATCCGAAAGGCATCTGCGTGCTTGAAGCCCCGAATGTTCAGGGCGTTCTTTTTAAACACATCTATGTTTTAGGTCTAAGAGAAGGTGCCTTCCCAGAAATTAAACAGGAAAACTGGCTGTATAATGACGCCGAAAGGAATATGCTCAAAGTTCTTGGAGTTGATTTGCGAACCAGCGGAATGTCATTGGTAGAGGACCAGTATTTTTTTGCTTCGACAGTTGCTGCCGCTACTGAAAGTGTTACTTTCAGTTACTTTGTTGATGACGAGGCAGGTGCATCGGGTTATTTAGAAGAGCTGAAGCGGTATTATCCTGAAGAAAGTCTTTCCAGTGAATTAGTAAATTCTTTTGAAGCGGATTATTGGTCTGAGCAACAGTTTGCCCAAAAGCTTTGTAGTTTAAACATGTTAAATGAAAAGGAAAGGAATTGGTTGGCTCAACGCGTTGGCCAAGAGTATGAGTTCAGACGGGACTTGGACAAGTCACGTTTTGTAATCGACTCTCCTTATCAAGGCTATTTACAAGGAGATATACAAAAAGAGGTCAGGTCTCATCTAAGTGAATATTATAATGCTTCGGCTCTGGAATTATATGCTTTTTGTCCCTTTAAGTTTCTAATAAATAGGATATGGCGCACGGATGTGTGGCAGGAAGTATCTGATGAAATTGAAGCTGCAGGCCAAGGAGACTTATATCATGTTGTGCTTGCCCGGATTTTCATAAAGTATGTTCAGAAGAACATTAACGCGGAGTCAATGGAGATAATCGAAAAAGATTTGAATACTATTTTTGATATTGTCTGCGATGAATTCTTGGTTAGCGGCAAGATAACGAAAACGGATTTTTTGGAGGCAGAAAAACAGCAAATAAGATCAAAGCTTTTAAGAGTTTTGCGTATGGAGAAAAAATATCAGGAAGATTTAGCCCATTCGCACCCCAAACTTTTACCAGCTTTTTTGGAGTGGGGATTTGGCAAAGCCAACCCTTTGTGCCGTGAAATTGATGATGAAAAGGCATATTTTGTGGGGCGTATAGATAGAATAGATTCTGATGGGCGCAATTTGTTTGTCACTGACTACAAGAGATCCTATGCTCCGACAAAAAAAGACTTTGAGGCAGGGTTAGACTTGCAAATGCCGCTGTATGTATTGGCAGCGAAGGAATCATTTGAAAATGATGAAAGAAAAGTACTGGGCGGTGGTTATTTCTCAGTTGATGACGCAGCACGAAAGAACGGATATTGGTGCGATGAGGCGGTAATGCTGCCCTGGGTAAAACGTGGCGAGGAAGATTGGTACACCTTACTAGAGCAGGCTGAAGATAACTTAAAGAAATGTGTCAGAGGAATTCGAACAGGAATTTATACTACTGAACCGAAAGGTCTATGCCCCAAATATTGTCCTGGCATAGATATATGCCGTTTTTCTCTTGCAAATGATTTTTCCGAAGGCGGTGAAAGTAATGATTGATTTTACACTTGAACAGCAGTGCGCAATTGATACAATTGACAGTAACATATCGGTTTCTGCTGGCGCCGGCTCAGGAAAAACGCGTGTTTTAGTTGAACGTTTTGTAAATATAATTTTCAAGAGAAAGGCAAATGCTGACGGAATCCTGGCAATCACCTTTACGCGCAAGGCTGCCAGAGAAATGCGCGAAAGAGTCAGAACCAGGATTAATTCGTTAATAAAAGAAAATACCCTTGATAGCTTCTTCTGGCAAGAGCAGCTCAAATTGTTAGACAGAGCGCAAATATGTACTATTGATAGCTTTTGCAGCCGTTTGTTGCGTGAAAATCCTGTTGAAGCACAAGTTGACCCGGCGTTTATAACGACAGAAGAATTTGATATAAGTGAGTTTTATCATGTAGAGACATTAGAATACATGAAAAAAATATTACGGGGCAAAGATGCAGGATTTGAAAGGCTATTGTCAGAATATGGGAAAACCCGATTGCAGGATATGTTGCATTCTCTCACGGAGAATCTTCCGGTATTAGTCGAAAAGGGAGATTTAACAAAGCCCTATACGGAAATGCTGGGGGAAGATTTGGAGAACGTCAAAAAGCAGGTTCTGCTCAACATAGCAGAATTGATGGAAGTACGCGAAACAATCAAGGGCAGCCACCGCGAAGAATTAGACGCAATATCTTCCAACATTAATACGGTAAAATCAGCCGTTCAGAACTGTCAAACCGAAGAATTAAGCAAGTATCTCCTTTCATTAAGTGCGCGTAATAAAAAGGACTGTGACCTGGTCAAGGAAACAAGGGACTTGGTTAGCAAGCTGATAACGTTCCCAATTGACAAGCGTGCTGAGATATTGGCTAGAGACTGGCAGTACTTTTTGAACGGCCTGAACAAGCATTTTGGTGACAAGAAGGCCGAAAGAAAAATATTAGGATTTTCTGATGTTGAAGAAAAGGCTTTTCAGTTATTGCTTTATCATGAAGACATTCTTGATAAATACAGAAATCGCTACAAATATGTTATGGTGGATGAATTTCAAGATACTAATTTGCACCAGAAAAGATTAGTATACTTAGTAGCCGGCGGCTGCAGTGAAGAACTTAAGGACAAACGGCTTTTTGTTGTTGGCGACCCAAAACAATCAATTTATAGGTTTCGTGGGGCCGATGTCAGCGTTTTTGCTGATGTGCGAAGAGATATTGCAAAAACTGCTGGCATTAATGTTGTTCTTTCAGACAATTTTCGTTCCTCACCGGGAATTTTGCGGGTTTGCAATGAGGTTTTCGAGGATCTCATGGGGACCGATCAAAGCTGCGATGTAGTATTTCAACCTTTGAAAGCCAACAAGGAAGAAAGGTTTAAACCCAAGCTGCTTATAGTAGAAACTGACAAGAATAGAAAAAAAGAAGCCAATAAAGTCGAAGCGCGAGTTGTGGCTGAAAAAATTAAGAAGATGGGCAGCGAAGATAATATAAAATATGCTGATATTGCGATATTGCTGGCTAGTATAAACAGGGCGCAAACTTTTGCTTCAGCGCTGCGCGAGGCAGGCATTCCTTTTCATATAGTCGATGGGAAAGGTTTTTTTGAAAAGCAGGAAATAATTGACATAATCAATCTTTTGCTATTTTTAGATAACAGCAGGCGCGACTTGGAGCTTGCCGGTATTTTAAGATCGCCATATTTTGGTTTAAGCGATGAAACTATTACACGTTTATTTTTGACACGAGAGAATAATAATTTATGGCAAGTGTTAGTTAATGATCATAGTACACTTGATTTGTCTCCTGAACAAAGGCGTCAGGCTGAAAGAGCGGTTGAAAAGCTTAAGTTGCTCCAGGTTGCTGCCAGGGCTTTGCCTTTGTCGGAATTGTTCATTGCAATCATGGAAGAACTGCAGCTGATTACTCTTTTAGTAGGGCAGGATTTTGGAGACGAAAAAGTTGCCAATGTAAAGAAACTAAACGCTATGGCTATTGATTTTTCGATGAGACAGGGTGGAACGTTGCATGCTTTTCTGGAGCGGGCAAAGAAAATGCGGGATGCTGAGACACGCATAGAAGCTTCTAATGGCCAGGTCGCACAAAATTCCGTGACACTTATGACAATTCATAAGTCCAAGGGGCTTGAATTCCCGATAGTTTTTCTTCCTGCTTTGCATGCCAGGGGAAAGTACGATACAGACAATATCCGTTTTCTAGCTCCAATTGGACTTGGAATAAAAGTTGCCAGCGATGATGGAGAATTAGTTGAAAGCTCTGTGTTGAAAAAAATAAAACAACAGAATAAGGACCTGGAAATAGACGAGAAGAAAAGACAATTATATGTTGCGATGACCAGGGCGGAGGAGAAGCTTATTTTGTCGGGAGTCACAGTCATTGACGCCGGCAAAAACCAAAGCACGCGCGAAGAATGGCTTGATTCTTTAAAACGCATTTTGGTTAACGGAAATGAAGGGAAAGAACTGGTCGATATAGAAATAATTGAAGCCGATACAGTAAAGAGTCAGGGAGCTGTCGTGGGCGAAGAAAAAATAATGGTTTTTGCTGATAGTGTTTATGAGCATATTAAGCCGTTGGATAATTCAGCTATGAATAGGCCCGTTATTTTTTCGGCATCCGCATTGCAAGAGTACGATACATGCCCACGTAGTTATTATTATCATTATTTAGCTCAACTGCCTGCAAGTGAAGACCTTTTTTGTACAAAAGAGGCGGAGACGTGTAGAAGTGTTTTGCCTGCAAACATTTTTGGTTTGGTTATTCACAGCACGATGGAAAACATTGAAGCCTATGGCATGAATGATGCTTTGCAGTTCGCATTAGACAAACATGCCCCACATTATATGCACCAAAAGGTGCGTAAGGATGCTGAAGATATGCTTCGCACATATATGGACAGCCAACTGTACAAGGAAATTAGTACGCTCGAAAAAAGAAAAGAAGAACGTTTTTGCCTTCCGTTATTTGAAAAAGAAAAACAGGAGTTTTGGTTTACCGGCAGTATAGATTGCTTATTAACTTATCCTGGGGGCGACTTGGGCATTATTGATTATAAAACCGGAAGGCCACCAACAGCAAATGCAGAGAAAACTGCTTACTCAAGCCAATTAGCAATTTATGTTTTGGCGGCTGAAAGACTTTTTGGCAAGCCGGTTAGAAAAGCAACACTTCATTTTTTACGTAATAACACAAGCTGGGATTTGCCTAGCGACATATCAACTGAACTTGAAAAAATTAAGGAAAAATGTGTCGTAATAAGCCGAAAAAAAGAAGAGCAGGACTTTTCAGTCCTGCCCGAAGCATGTGAATTTTGTAATTTTGCGTATATGTGCCCTCGAAAATAGTCAGTCGAGCTCAATTGAACAGCCAGGTTTGACGATGATGACGTTAGCAATTTTTTTAGTTTCAACAGCCTGTTTGAATTTTTGTGGGTCCTGCTCAATTACAGGCCAGGTGTTATAATGCACAGGTATGATATTTTTGGCTTTCAGCATTTCGGCTGCCTTTAAGGCGTCATCCGGTCCCATGGTATAATTATCGCCGATAGGCAGGATGGCATAGTCAATGTTTTCAAGTTCCCCAAGCAGGCGCATATCACCAAAGAGACTCGTATCACCGGCGTAATAGATTTTTGTACCATAGAAATTAATCAGGAAGCCGCAGGCGTGTCCTCCGGGTATTCCTGCACCATGGAAGGCAGGAGTTATTCTAACCTTGCCGAATGGGAAAATATGTGTGCCGCCTATATGCATCGCATGCGCCGGACAACCCTTTTCGGAGGCCATCCCAGCAATCTCTGCGGTGGAAATGATAGTGGCCTTGTTTTTAAGGGAAATTTCAATTGCTTCTCCCAAATGGTCGCGATGGGCATGAGAAACGAGTACATGCGAAACCTTAATATCCCCAGCGGTAATTCCGGCCGGATTGCCGTCCAGGAACGGGTCAAAAATAATGGCATCATTTTTGTTTTCAAGAATAAAACATGCGTGGTGGACATACTTAAACTTTGTCATTTTCAATCAACTCCCTCAAGCATCTTTACTTTCTATTATAAACGAAATTTTGCGTTAAAGCTACTTTGCGTGGGGTATTACGCCTTTACATCCTTATATAAATGGAGTAAAATTGCCTTAGTTTTGTTTGTATTGGGTGTGCTTGAAACAGATAATAGGGGTGAATTAATGAATCTATATTTGATAGGTATCTTGGGCTATGCGGTTTTGTTAATAGGCATCGGCTGGTTTATTGGCAGGAATGTCAAAGAGGCCTCCGACTTTTTTGTCGGTAATAGAAAATTTAGTTGGAAACTATTGTTTACTGTTTTAATTGCTGCCAACATTGGCGCCGGATCTACTGTAGGCGTGACAGGCTTGGCTTTTAAGCATGGTGTTTCGAGCTGGTGGTGGATTGGTTGCTCGGCAATTGGCTCTATCATCCTTGCCCTTTTTGTAGGGCCGAAGGTTTGGACGGTTGCCAAAAAGTATAATCTCTATACAATGGGCGATTATCTTGATTTGCGGTATGCGCGGGCTTTTCGGGGGATTATTTCGAGCATGATGGTCGTAGGTACCCTGGCTTTATTTTCGGGACAGCTCATCGGCATTTCCTGGATTCTTAATGTTGTTGCCGGGATAGAAAAACCAGTAGGCATAATAATCGGCGCCCTTGTGGTAACTCTTTACTTTACGGCAGGCGGAGTGCTTTCGGCTGCGATTGTAAATATTGTCGAACTCGCGGTTATCTTTGCTGGTTTTTGCTTAGCGGCTCCTTACGCGCTTAACTACCTCGGCGGATGGGCAGGGATGGAGGCATTAGTTAAGGCAAACTTGGCCGACCCGGTGAAAGCTACAGCATATTTTTCCTGGGATGGCATAGGTTACAGCACTATAATAGGGTATTTTATCATGTTAGTGCCGGCATTTTGCATATCTCCAGGGTTGGTAGGAAAAATCTATTGTGCGGCGAATATAAGAGTAGTGAGGATTGGCACGATGCTTAACGCTTTAGTCCAATTCGGGTTTGCTTTTTTGCCCATGATTATTGGAATGTGTGCTTTTGCGGCATTCCCTGATTTGAAAAACCCTGAACTTGCCTTACCTATGGCCATGAAAGAGTTGATGCCTTTTGGGGTAGCAGCATTGGCCTTGGCGGCAATTTTTGCAGCCGAAGTAAGTACCGCTGACGCAGTCTTATATATGCTGGCATCATCGATTTCTAACGATTTATACAAAACATTTATCAGGCCTGATATATCTGACGAAGAACTGCTTAAGTTCAGCCGTCTGGCAACGATGATTTGTGGATTTCTGGGTGTATTGCTAGCACTATGGATGCCCAGCATCATCACGGCTCTCCAAATATTTTATTCGCTGATGACTGTCTCCATGGGCGCACCGTTTCTTATCGGACTATTTTGTGACAGAGCATCGACCAAGGGAGCCTCTCTTTCTGCCATTACAGGAGTTTTGACCACACTGATACTACAGTTTGGTAATGGCGGGAAAGGTTTTTGGATTCTTAACGCTTCTTCAACCGGCACTTTTGTTGCGGTGATTGTAATGTTTGCTAGTTTATACTTTTTCCCTAATAAAAAGTTTTCGCAGTAGACTAATTTTTTGGAGGATGTATCATGAAAAGGTTATGTAAAATAGTACTTGTTACGACACTTGTTACTTTTTTTTGTTCAATTGCTCAGGCCTCTGAGAAAAACCTATCCCCCAAGAGTGAGCAGCCATCATCGACTGCAACCGATTCTATAAAGTCATCGTCCGACAGTCAAACTGGTATAAACAATCCTTTAAATGGTCAAATCACGTCTGATAAACAGCCATCATTGAAGAAATTACCGGAATTTAAGCAATCAGTGCAGCAGAGCAAGTTGATCGAAACTGAGAAATTTAGGCCTTTGCGCAAGCTGCCAGCCAACTACAAAAGGGTTACTATCATCGGCGAGCCAAGAGCTACGGAAAAGCAGGCAGTTGCGTTTATAAAAAAATATACTCGAGATTTCAAACTGAGGTTTACTCCTGAGGAAATTGTCCAATACTATTATGAAGAAAGCGCACGGGAAGGTATTAGAGCAGACATGGCTTTATGCCAGGCACTGCTGGAAACAGGTTTTTTTAAATTTGGCGGCACGGTGAAAGCTGACCAAAATAATTTCTGTGGATTGGGAACTACAAGTAAAACAGTTGCCGGCGCCAGTTTCAGAACGCCACAAATCGGAGTTCGTGCTCATATTCAGCATCTTTTAGCTTATGCAACTGACCGCAACCCAAAAACTCATATTGTAGACCCTCGTTATGATTTGGTGCAAAAGATGAGAAAAACAAATGGCTTTTTGCTTACGTGGCATTCTCTAAACGGTAACTGGGCAGCAAGCTCTGAATACAGTGAGAAAATTTTTGATTTACATAGCAAAATGCTTGGCATGCCTGTGGAATGATAAGTAGAAGTGTAAGGTGGATTTGCAGCATTTTGTGTAATAGTTTAGCGAGTTTTTTAAAGTGCACAGTTACAAATTATGGCTGTGCACTTTATCTTTTTATGTTAAAATGAACACTAGAGGTGAAAGTTTATGCATATTGTTTTAGTAGAGCCGGAGATTCCAGGAAATACCGGCAATATCGCCCGGCTTTGTGCGGCTACAGGCTGTAAGCTTCATTTGGTGAGGCCATTGGGCTTCTCAGTTGACGACAAATATTTAAAGAGAGCCGGATTAGATTATTGGAATTTAGTTGATATCAGTTATTATAATTCCATTGATGAAGTCCTTGAAAAATTTAGAGATAATACAAAATTTTTGTTGACAACCAAGGCTCATAAGAGGTATACCGATGTAAAATATGATTCAGAGTCATTATTGATTTTCGGCAAAGAAACCGCCGGCTTGCCGGAGAAATTGCGCTTAGCGTACGAAGATTCCTGTGTACGGATTCCCATGATAGCAGAAGCGCGTTCACTTAATTTATCCAATTCTGTAGCTATTGTGGCCTATGAGGCATTACGTCAGCAGGATGATTTTGCTGGATTGAGCGTTTAGACAGGGAAGGAGCAGCATAATGATACTTATCAAAGAATTTGAGTTTGATGCGGCACATTATTTACCTCAATATAACGGCAAATGTGAAAAATTACACGGGCATACTTATAAGCTTGTTGTCAAAGTGGAGGGAACCCCTGACAGCGAAGGCATGGTAATTGATTTCATCCGACTTAAAGGAATTGTTAAAGAAGCCGTTCTGAATAGGCTGGATCATTCTTGCATTAATGACATTTTACCGCAACCTTCGGCTGAAAACATTGCTATTTGGGTTTGGAACCAGTTAAAGCCTATTTTGCATGCCGATAACCATGATTTATGTGAAATAGAAGTTTGGGAAACCAAAACCAGTGGAATCTCTTACAGGGGGTAAACAAATGTTAAAGGATGTTCAAGGCGAAGTTGACTTACGGCAAGTGCCGTTGAAAAATGTTGGAATTAGAAATCTGCGCTGGCCCATAATAATGAAGGACAGGGAAAAGGGTGTGCAGAGTACTGTTGCCACGATAAGTATGGCCGTTGATCTTCCACACGATATGCGTGGTACACACATGAGCCGTTTTGTCGAGTGCCTTCAGTCGCTGGGACCCGTCACGCCTTTTGCACTTGAACATATTCTTGATGCCTTGAAAGAAAAGTTGCAGGCGGAAAAGGCGATGTTGGAGCTCGAGTTTACTTATTTCATATATAAAGAGGCACCTATAACCGGCCAAAGGGCTCCGCTTGATTTAAATTGCCGTTTTCGTGCGGAAAAAGGTACCAAATTCGAGCTATATATTTGTGCTGAGATACCAATTCACACGCTTTGCCCTTGTTCCAGAGAGATAAGTACTTACGGGGCACATAACCAAAGGGCCATTGCTAAAATTGAGATAAATTCGACTGAGATGGTTTGGTTGGAAGAATTGGTTACAATGGCAGAGGCCGGTGCCAGTTCGCCGATTTATTCACTATTGAAGCGACCAGATGAGAAATACGTTACGGAGAGGGCTTATGAAAACCCTCGCTTTGTTGAGGACGCGGTTAGGGAGATAGCTCTTAAACTTGAAGATGATAAAAGAGTAAAATGGTATAGGGCTACAGTAGATAGTATCGAGAGTATCCATAATCACAATGCTTTTGCCTGTGTTGAAAAGGGCTGGAAGGTGGAATAGCTATGATTTTGCCAATTGCTGGCTGCAACCTGAAGCATGAGCTGATGAACATAGGGATTAACCCCGGCAGCATCGATATATTCATGAACAAATCTGCTATTTTGCCTTTTAAAGTACTTAAAGTACGCACTCCGGCCGCCAATATAATTAAGCAAGAGATGCTTGCCTGTGGCGGCGATTGTGCCATCAGTGCCTGTTGTGTCACCTGTTCGCAGGATTACAGTGATATATTACTGTTAGGAACAAAAAAACATTATTTGCGGTTTTTGTATAAGTTAGAGCTTATGAATTACTTTGGCTTGCCCAAAATACGCGAAGAGTTAAAAAATATTTTAGAGCAAAGCGATTTAAGAACAGTGCTTGCTGATGGCAGAACTATTAAATACGATCATGTTGTTCTCATGGGGATTTTAAATATAACGCCTGATTCTTTTTATGCTGCTTCCCGCTTACCCCAGCTCCGGGACGTGCTTAAGCGTGCCGGACAAATGCTGGCTGACGGTGCCGAAATCCTGGATATAGGCGGTGAATCGACAAGACCCGGCTCTGACAGCGTTTCGCCTGAAGAAGAAATAAGCCGGATAACGCCTGTTATCAAAGAATTACGCAGAGAATATTCCCAAAGCATATTATCCATTGATACGTATCATGCTGAGACTGCAAAAGCCGCAATCGCCGCAGGGGCTGACATAATAAACGATATTAGTGC
>RZYP01000168.1 GCA_009930275.1 Negativicutes bacterium | reverse complement strand
ATGGAGGTTTGTTGTTTTTATTCTTTCGACCCACTAATTTTCTATTCCAAGGCTTAAAAAACCGTTGTTTTGATGGCAATGATCCACACACATAACAAGATATTCAAATGTGAAACGACGGTTTTGAAATAACGATCAAAACCGTTGTTGTCCTTTCGGAAAAAGAGATTTTCGTAGGGTGTATTAAAGTTATCCTTTTTTAAGGACACGGCGGTATAGAGGAGAATACCGCCGTGTCTTCTTACTTTCGACATAAGCTGACAGCACTCTACTTATTAAAAAAAGTTTTGACATTCTCCGGGAATATTCCGATTATGAAAGTACATATATACATCACCCGTTAAGATATATAAACTCCTTTGCCCGATTGGTTTTAAGCCAGTCGGGCTTTTTTATGTCGTTTTTTAGCTATTCTTGCGGAATGCCTATGAAGGGAGGCACAGGCTGCCGGTCGCCGCCTACCAATCTGAATTTCAAAAAAATTCAGATTGGAGGAAAGGTCATTGGATAAAAGATTTGATACATACACCCTCCGGGCAGAAGTGACTGACGGTACTCCCCGTTACTTTGTTTGCTTCAAAGATGGACAAGGTGTATTCCATGAGACAGAAGTATCCCCCATTGTATATTCAGCATTTTGCCAGTTTGTCAAAACAGAACGCAATTTACAGCGTTCTGATGAGCGCCATATTGAGCAATCGGACTTATCGGACGAGCTGTTAAGCAAACGGGCAGTGTATCCACAGAAAAACATAGAGGACATTATAGCCGATGCAGAGTGGGCCAATGCGTTACAATCCGCAATTGCAGAACTGTCGGAAACGCAGCGTCGGCGCTTTGTCCTTTATTACTATTCAGAGCTGACATACAAGCAGATTGCGGAAATGGAGGGATGCTCCCACGTTGCTGTTATGCGTTCGATAGAAAAAGCAAAGGCAGCAATAGAGAAAAGAATAAAAAATCTCAAATGAGGGGGTTACATTTTAGCCTCTGAGTGTGGAAACAGGTGAAGGGACAAATTGTTCTTTCTCCTGTTTTCCGTTTTGTGACGGTGAATGGGCGCTCTTTGACAACCGAATAGCCATTCATCAAATACATTCCCATTGTTACCGTTGCGAGCGGTAGCCACGTTAGCGGTTGCGCCATGATCTACGGGACAGGAAGCAAACAGATTCCACTATTTTTTTCGGTCTGTGCCTGCCCTTTCCCGTGGGAAGCGAGAAACCTCCGGCTATGAATACCGGGTTGCCCCCGGTAAGGCGATAACAGGCAATGGGGACAATGATACTCCCGTCCAGCCACAGTCCGGGCGCGATCAAACCGTCGCAGGCAATGGGGGCGGCTCTGTGAGAACCACAGTTGGGGTGAGACTCCCGTGGAGCTGGTAGCAGCCAGCCGTTTGATGACTTCCCGTAGTGCCTTGGGGTGTCGAGGACAAATAAAGGCTCTTTGAAATAAAAGCCAAACACAGGGTGGATTTTATGGAAGCATTCTGTCTTTTATGCTTTCTCGGTCTTAAAAGCTCTGTTGTTTGGCTTTCTACATATCCCCACGGGGATGAATTTCAAAGGGAGGCCAAACATAATGGAAAAAGCGATTTTGCGCGGCGAAATGTATTACGCTGATTTAAGTCCTGTTGTAGGAAGTGAGCAAGGCGGCGTTCGCCCTGTACTTATTATTCAGAATAATATCGGGAATAAACACAGCCCCACCACCATCGTGGCGGCAATCACCGGCAAGGCCATGGCTAAAGCAAGTCTGCCAACACATCATCTGTTGCACAATGCAAGCATGCTGAACAAAGAATCCATTGTTTTATTGGAGCAAATACGCACGATTGATAAACAACGTCTGAAAGCATTTATAGGCACTCTCGATCAGGAAGATATCCTAAGTATTGACGCCGCTCTTGCGGTTAGCGTGGGCCTTGATAGGAGGACTGCATGATGAGTAAAAACAATCTTGCCCATTCTGAAATGATCTCCAATGACACTTCTGCTTATATTTCCGTTGATGAAATGGCAAAGTTGCTCTCCATTGCGAGGGTAACAGCCTATCAGTTGACAAAAACGCAAGGGTTCCCCTGCTTCTATATTGGCAAGAGAATTATCATCCCCCGATGTTCTTTCAATAAATGGGCAGAAGAACAGGCTGCGCATCAATCCGTGCTTTTTGAGAAATGAGGTGATTTTATGGCAAAACATAGAGCCAACGGTGAAGGCATGATACGCAAACGTTCGGACGGTAGATGGGAAGCGCGTTATACCGACACCCGAGAAGTTGACCCTAAAAAGCGAGTTAAATCAATCATAAGTAAGTCTCAAAAAGTGGTTGTTGAAAAATTGAAAGCAGCTTTGGCAGAGGTTGACGCAGGAGTACCGATTCTTACCAACAACAATTCTACAGTCGGGGAATGGCTTCTTCAATGGTTGCATGAATATAAAATATCCGAGTTGCGGGATGGAACCTATGAAACCTATGAGGGATATATCAATAAAAGCATTATTCCGCTAATAGGCCATATTCGGCTGAAAGACCTTGTAGGCCAGCAAATCCAACAGATGTATAATATATTACAGAAATCAAAAGAACAAGGCGGTAATGGCTTGAGTAGTGCAACTATAATAAAGATCAAAAATATCCTTTCAGGAGCATTGGAACAAGCAGTTATCAATCATTATATTCGATACAATCCTCTCAACGAAACGAACCCGCCCAAAGTTGAGGATACCGAAATTCGTATCATGACAAAGGCTGAACAGAAAAAATATATTTCTGTCCTACCTTTTTATAACACCGGGAATATGTTTGCCGTTGCGCTTGCGACAGGAATGAGAATTGGTGAGCTATGTGCGTTGGATGTTACCGACATTGACCGTGAATTAAAACTGATCGATATTACTAAGACTGCCGGACGACGCAAAGACAAATATACGGGTGAGGTTTCGATTAAAGTAGGTCCCCCCAAAACGAAACACAGTGTACGAAAAATCCCACTTCTTCCGAGCGTTGAGGTTATGCTTGACCGTCAAGCGCAGCTTGTTTCAGAATTGTGTGAAAAGGCAGGAGACAAATGGAATGAAAATACCCTCATTTTCCCAACGGACGAGGGCAACATTCACGATCTAAGCGGCTTGCGCTCGTCTATGGGGCGAATATTGAAACGAGCAGGATTGCCGCATATGACAATTCATGCTCTGCGCCATACCTATGCCACGACTGCTCTAAATGCGGGTGTAGCCGCACAAAATGTGGCGCGATTGTTAGGGCATAAAGACGGCGCGACTACCCTTAAATTCTATGCTCACTATATTAACACCGAAGCTATGATACAGCTTGAAAATCTCGAAAAGCAGAATATTAGTCATTTAGGCATAACCACTGGAGAGCTTGAGAGAATCGTCATGGGAACTGCGGAAGTTCTTGAGAAATCGTCTGTAACCGAACGGATTAATGACATAGTAGGCAGGGCAAAAAATTTCCCGCCTAAGAAGAGCGTAGATATGATATTATCAGTTTGTGAAGATATCCTTTGTGGGCCATTGGATGACCTTATTGCAACTGATAGGGATATTCTGTTGGGTGTATTGGCACAATATACGACTATGAAACGCCAATATGCCATACAGGAAAAATCATCAAAATCTAAACCAAGCAAGGATAAAGAGCGGTAACATAGTTACCGCCCCATACATAGATTTTTGATCAATTTTTGAGAAAAATAAATTTAATTATAGTTCCATTGATCAAAAGCATTGTTTCATCCAATATCATCTAAGTTCATCCCCGTTGTGGTCAAAATTGTGGTCAAATCCGATCTTTCACATAAGAAGTTCCCAAAAGTCCAGTAAAATAGCGGGGTTACGGGAGGTAGAGCACTTCCATGGTAAGGATGAGGTCATCGGTTCGATTCCGATTAAAGGCTCCAAATAGAAATAAGCCACCCATTCGGGTGGCTTATTTCTATTTTCAGTCGTTG
>RZYP01000167.1 GCA_009930275.1 Negativicutes bacterium | reverse complement strand
AGTACACCACTCACCCCCTTAAAGTACACCACTCACCCCCTTAAAGTACACCACTCACCCCCTTAAAGTACACCACTCACCCCCTTGGATATTAAAAAACTTTACTTAAGGGATATTATTTGATAAGGTGTTTTTAAGGAGGGGTTAATTTGACTCTAAATATCTGGAAGAATGATAGAAACTTTGAGGTAGAAAAGCATAAAGAACAACTTCAATACTATGTTGTTGAGCACAATGATTTGATATCTAAAGCTCGACAAGATTTAACAGCTCGAGAATTAAAAATAATGGATTTCGTGATATCTAAAATCAAACCTAGCGACACTAATTTTACGAAGGTAAATACCTCTATGTATGAGCTATCTAACGTTTTAGATTTAAAAAGAAATGGTAAAAATTATAGTGATTTAGCAAGAAATATCGGCGATTTAAGAAAGAAAGAAGTTTTGATTTATAATAAGGATAGAAAATCTGTTACTCAAACTGGTTGGGTTTCTGAGGCTACATACGAAGAAAATGGACAGGTTGAAATTTTATTGTCTAGTAAATTAGCGCCCTATCTCTTAGATTTGAAGGATAATTACACTCAATATCTTTTACACGATACCGTTCAACTTAAAAGTAAATATTCTATTTTGTTATATAAATTAATACGTGAAGCTGATAAAGATCGTGGGAAAAACATTGCTATTCTACAAGGTACACCTGACGATTTTATGGAGTGGCTAGGTGCTCCAAATTCTTATGACTATGGAAAGTTAAAAGATAAAATTTTAACTAAAGCAATTGAAGAAATTAATTTAAAAATTGACGATATGGACTTAGAACTTCTTCAAGCTAGACGTGGGCGAAAAGTTGTTCTGGTTGAAATTCACAATAACTTTATAAAACAAAATAATTTTATTAATAAAAATATACGAAAAGTACCAATGCATGACTGGACAAAATAAAAGTTAGTGTTGAGGTGGCTAGATATGAAAAATATTGAAGACGTTATAGAATACGTTGCTCCTAAAGAAGTTTGTAAACAACTAAATATAGAAAGTGCTACACTGCGTAAATACGCATTACTGTTTGATAAAGTTGCTGAGAATGGTTCTTATTTTAAAAGAGATGAAAGAAATAACCGATTATTTACAAAAGAAGATGTTGCGGTGTTGTCACGCATGTTAGAGTTAAAAGAGACTATGAGCATAACGCTCGAAACAGCTACAAGAAAGGTTTTAAGCTCTGACCTTTATAACGATAAAACATCTACCGTGACGGACGTGTTATATCGCATGATTGAGGCACAATCAGAACAAATAAAGAGACAAGCTGAAATCAATTTATATATAAAAAAAAGAGATCCAGCCTCGGCCATTCGCCGTGGAAAGATCTTTTTGAACTATTAATTTCAGCCTCAGCCATTCGCCGTGGAAAAAATTAATACGTATTTATTTGTATATTCATTGTATAATTATTAGAGACAGATTGTCAAGGATAACCTTTAGGAGAGATTAATGTGGACTATGAAATATATTTTGATGAATCCAACAAATTAGATTCACCTGGAAAAGATGTCAGCGTCAAGTAGAATTGAACAGTTAACGCCAATTAATTTTGAACACTTTCGCTCACAAACATGCTCTGGCGATGTTTCATACGGTAGCTAGCTTCATTCATGTGAACGACCTCCGCTCGATGCAGAATACGGTCTAAGATAGCCATTGCGACTCCCTCATCGCCCAATAATTCTCCCCATTGGTCGGGGCTCTTATTGGAGGTCAAGATGATTGAACTCCGTTCATATAGATGATTGATCAAATGAAAAAACAGGGTAGCTTCCCTTTGATCCATTGCCATATACATCAAATCATCAATAATCACTAAATCAGATGCTCGGATCCGATTGAGCTGGACCTGCGATTTCCGCGTGAATTCTTCAGTTTTCAGAAGGGAGAGTAGTTCTCCCATTGTCACGAATGTTACCTGAAACCCCTTCTGGATGGCCTCCATGCCTAAGGCAATGGACAAGTGCGTTTTCCCCACACCGCTCGGACCCAAAAAGATGAGATTATACTGCTGCTCAAGCCAAGTAAGCTCTTGGAGCTGGGTAAGCTGCCGTTTGCTCAGAGAAGTCTGATCTGATAGGTCGAATTCCGTCAGTGTTTTGTGGTACGGGAACTTAGCCCATTTCAATCGTTTCTGAACACTTTTTTCCTCGCGCTTCCTTAATTCGAAGCACACAATCTCCTGCACCAGTTCCCGGTAGGTCCAGGAGGCTTGTTCGGCTTTACGTAACAGCTCGGGCAACTCGCTCGCAGTTTCCACCAACCGCAACTGTCTGAACTGGCTTTGCAGCGCGTCCATGCTATCATTCATGAGGCGGCACCTCCCAGAATTTCCGTATAGGTACTCATCGGATGCGTCTCCACGTTGATATCAGCGCAATCCGATCGGACTGCTTGTACGGGTGGAACAGGCG
This sequence comes from Negativicutes bacterium, assembly GCA_009930275.1. Next base: position 1,538 of record RZYP01000167.1, on the reverse strand, counting down.
GCGTCTCTTTCCGAGGGGCAGCCAAGTATTTAGCCACATCCGTAAAGTCATTCGCACTCATCAGATGTTCAGACATACACTTCTGTAGGGCTTCATCAATGACAGTGGGGTATTCGAGGGCCGCTTTCTGTAGAACGGCCAGTTGGTCTCTTTTATAGCGCGGATACTTCTCCATCAAGATATCAATGTATCGTGAGGCAAGCTCCAAATCTTTGAACTGCTGCGCAACGGTTTCCTTATAGCTTTGAATGCCCTTCGAACGATCGCGCCCATGGTTTTTATTTTTGATCAGTTTGCCTGTTGAAGTTTCCAGAGGATGGTTCGCCAGAATTTCCCCATCGGGCTGTTTTCTGATAATAAGCCGTTTTTGATCGTTCGTATCTTCCTTGATTTCAATAGCCACTGTATTCAGGCCTTTCGGTCTGTAAGTGCCTAGTGGCACGGAATAACGGTTTGATTTATAAAAAACCGTATTGTCCTTGTTTACCGTTCTTGTTATACTTGAACCGGTGATACTCTCGGTTGAGAGTAGTTTAGAGACTGGTTTTAAGTGTTGCTTTTCGAGGAGAAACACTTCTACCGGTCTCTTTTTTGTTGTTCCATGAACCCTTCGGTTGCCCGTTCTTTCCAACCAGGCTAAACAGCGCTCATTCCAGTTCTCGATTGTCGTATAAATCCGGCTATCGGCGAAATTTCGTTTCACATACTTTACCGTACTCTCCACTTTTCCTTTGGATTCGGGGTCGGCTTTGCGGCATAAATGGACTCTGAACTTCCGTTGCTGTTTGTACGCTTGAAATTCAGCGGTCAGGATCATGTCTCCAGCGTGCTCACTCACAGTGATGAGGTGGTCCTGATCATAAACGATTTCTTCCGGCATGCCACCAAAGAATTCGAAGGCATTCTCATGGCTTCGAATGGCATCACGAGTCGTAAAGGGGCGGTTTTGCCATTCCACATAGCGGTAGCGTGAATGGGAAAGTAAGAAACAAATGCAGTATAATTTGATTTCTCTTTGATCCTGAGTCTTTTGACGCGTTTCGCCCCAATCGACTTGTACCTGTTTTCCCATCGGTTGTTCTTCGACCGCCTCGTATTGCCTCACAACTTTAGTTTTTGCTATCTGATATTCTTCGCGTATTTGATTCACATATAACCGCATCGTACTTTCACCAACGGTGAAGTCGGGGAATTTCTCAAGCAGCCAATCCTGTATCTGAGACGCATTCAGATGCGGATACTCTTGAAGCCAAGCAACAATCCAATCCTTGTATGGGTCCAATTTCTTCTTCCTCGAACCTAATGAATTGACCCATTCGAAAGCTTCTTCCGGTGTCTTCTCCATGTAGTTATAAACCGTTGTGCGGGATACCTTCAACTGCTTTGCGATTTGTTGGATGGAAAAGCCCCGCTCCTTCATCTGTTGAATTTCCAAATATAACATTAACTTCTTCTTCACCTTTCGTCCTCCAATAACCTAAGATACCTTTAAAAGTATACAGGATTGGAGATATTTTTTGGCGAAAGTGTTCAATCTT
>RZYP01000029.1 GCA_009930275.1 Negativicutes bacterium | reverse complement strand
GCTATCATGCTGGAAACAGAACCTTTGCCATTCGTTCCCGTCACATGAATCATCCTGACCTTTTGCTCCGGGTTGCCTAATTCCAGCAAAAGGGCTTCGATACGCTCCATACCCAATTGGATGCCGAATTTACCTAAGCTATCCAAATATGATAATGTTTCTGTATAATTCATCCTTTACCTCCGCAATTAGCAAAATTGGCGCGAAAAACCGCGCCAATTTCTGAGTTTTAAAGATTTTTCAAATAAGCCAGACGTTCTTGAATCGCCTGCATTTTGCCGATGATTTCCTGGCTTTTCGCTTTTTCTTTTTCCACGACTTCAGCCGGCGCTTTCGCCAGGAAGCCTGCATTATTCAATTTGCCTTCAATGCGGCTGATTTCCTTAGTCAAACTGTCGAGTTCCTTGTTCAGGCGTTGAGTTTCTTTCTCAATATCAATAAGGCCTTTTAGCGGCAGATAAACCTCGATGCCTTTCGTAACAGCAGCCATCGCGTTTTCTGGTTTGGCACCATCTGCGCCGAGTATGCTGAGTTCATCAACACCAGCCATCAGGTTTATATAAGATTTATTGGCTGCAACTACCGGACCGAATTCGTCAGCGACAAGCAAAATGGCCGGCACTTTCTTACCGGGAGCTACATTGACCTCTGCCCGCATATTGCGAATAGCTTTGATTGTTTCCATAATGGCGACCATGCCTGCTTCCGCTTCATCATCAAACAATCCTTCATCACACTGTGGCCAGGAAGCTACCATGATGCTATCACCTTCGTGTGGGAGACATTGCCAGATTTCTTCGGTAATGAACGGCATATAAGGATGCAGCAGCTTCATCGCAGAGCTCAACACTTCACAAATAACATGCTGCGCCGTAGCACGTTCCTCAGCATTTTCTTTATTGTAAAGACGAGGTTTGGCAAGTTCAATGTACCAATCGCAGAATTCACTCCAGATAAAATCGTAAATTAGTCTGCCAGCCTCACCCAGTTCAAAACGGCCCAGCAGATCAGTTACTTCCTTTTCCGTATGCTGCAGACGTGACAGTATCCATTTGTCAGCCAAAGTATAAGGAGCAAGTTTCGCCTGTGGGTCATAGCCTTCCATATTCATCAAGGCAAAGCGGGACGCATTCCAAATCTTGTTGGCAAAATTGCGAGTCGCTTCCACGCGTTCCCAATAGAACCTCATATCATTGCCCGGCGTATTGCCTGTAATGAGCATGAAGCGCAAAGTGTCAGCGCCGTACTGGTCAATTACTTCCAGCGGGTCAATACCGTTGCCGAGAGACTTACTCATTTTCCTGCCCTGGCTGTCGCGTACCAAGCCATGAATGAAGACCTTGTCAAAAGGAATATCCTTCATGAACTCCATTCCCATGATCAGCATGCGGGCAACCCAGAAAAAGATTATGTCATAACCGGTAACAAGCACACTGGTTGGGTAGAATTGTGCCAGCAGCTCAGTTTTTTTAGGCCAACCCATGGTCGAAAACGGCCACAAGGCTGAGCTGAACCAAGTATCAAGGGCGTCCTCGTCCTGACGAAGTTTGCCGCCGCATTTGGGACAAGTTGTAATATCGGTGCGGGAGGCTATTACTTCACCGCAGTCGTCACAATACCAGACAGGTATCCTGTGTCCCCACCAAATCTGGCGGGAGATACACCAATCACGGATATTATCCATCCAGTTGGTATAGGTTTTGGTAAAACGTTCCGGCACAAATTGGGTCCTGCCGTCTTCGACGCAGTCAACAGCGGCCTTCACCAGAGGATCCATTTTGACAAACCATTGTTTGGAAACCAAAGGCTCAACAACGGTGCGGCAGCGTTGGCAATGTCCGACAGCATGGGCGTGGTCTTCAACCTTTACCAGAAAACCCTGCTCCTCAAGTTCACGAACAAGATTTTTGCGGCACTCGTAGCGTTCCTGCCCGGCATATTTCCCAGCTTCCTCTGTCATCTTGCCATCCATGCCGATGACTACGATGCTCTCCAAATTATGGCGCATACCCATTTCAAAGTCGTTAGGGTCATGAGCCGGTGTAATCTTCACGGCACCGGTTCCGAATTCCAGGTCAACATAAGAATCGGCAATGATAGGAATAATCCTATTGGTCAAAGGCAACCTCAGGGTTTTGCCGACAAGATGGCCATAGCGCTTATCCTCAGGATTAACAGCTACAGCAGTATCACCAAGCATCGTTTCCGGCCTGGTAGTCGCGATAGTCAGGAAGGTTCCCTCTTCTTCCACTACCGGATAACGAATATGCCACAAATGGCCAGACTCATCCTCATGTTCAACCTCAATATCGGACAAAGCCGTGTTGCAGTTTACACACCAATTGGTAATTCTGCTGCCTTGATAAATCAGTCCCTTTTCGTAAAGAGAAACGAAAACCTCACGTACTGCTTCGGAACAGCCTTCATCCATAGTAAAACGCTTACGCTCCCAATCGCAGGAAACACCGAGGCATTTCAACTGATTAATGATATGGTCGCCGTATTGATCTTTCCACGCCCAAACACGGCGCAAGAACTCTTCGCGGCCTAAATCGTAACGTGTTTTGCCTTCTTCTTTTTTCAAAACTTCTTCAACTTTTATCTGCGTGGCAAGTCCCGCATGATCGTAGCCAGGCATCCACAGCGTATTGTGCCCCAGCATCCTGTGCCAGCGGATAAGAATATCCTGCAGCGTATTATCAAGAGCGTGTCCCATATGCAGCTGCCCCGTGATATTCGGCGGAGGAATAACTATACTGAAAGCTTCCTTATCTTTTTCAACTTCCGCATGAAAATATCTGTTTTTCTCCCAATATTCATACCATTTCTTTTCAACACTAGCAGGGTCATAAACCTTAGGGATATTATGTTCTTCCGACATGTCAAATCCTCCTTAAAATAATAAAAGTCCTATGTCAATGACATAGGACGAAAATAACTTCCGCGGTACCACCCATATTCCCGGGAATCTCCCGGACTGCTCGAACTGTTTAACGCACAGAAACGGGCAGACTTACTCTGATTCAGTCTACCAGCTCACGGACGACTTCAAAGCCGCTTGTCCGGATATGTCTCAGCCATGCATTTCCTCTCTGATGAACCCGTACTTTTACTACTTCCGCTCATTGCTTATTTTTTATAAAATTATCATACTCAATAATAACAATACGGCCGGCCGCTGTCAAGCGTCGGCCGCAAATCTCTTTAGACAGTCATCCCGTTTAGCAAGATGGAAACGCGGAAAATATTATTCTCCTGTTTAATCTTTAATTCACCATTATATTTATTGGTAACAGCGGCTACACTGCCAAGACCGATACCCGGTTCCTTATAACCACGCTTGCTGGATAAAAGCTGATCTCCATTGAAAATGCAAGTCCCGTCAAATGTATTATCTAAAGTCAACACCAACATATTGCCAACAATGCGCATTTTAAAATCTATGTGCCGCTCACCAAGTTTAACGCGCTGGCAGGCTTCACCGGCATTTTCCATTAAATTTCCCACAAGCACGCATAAATCAAAGTCGTCAACCGGCAGTTTCCCCGGCAGCTCAAGCCTGACGTCCGTCTTGATACCGTAACGCGCCGCTACGCCGAGCCAATGTTTGAGCAACGCATCAAGCATCATATCTGAACATAACGGTCTGCTATCCTGCCTGTCCAAGTCACTCTGGGATTGCCGCAAATATTGCTGAGCATCGCTTAGGCGACCTGTTTCCAGATAGTTTTGCAAGACAAATAATTTATGATGTAAGTCATGGCGCATTTTCCGTGTCTCTGCCATGTTTTCTGATAGCGACCGAAAGTGATTTTCCTGGACTTTTCCCAATTTTTCCGTGAGTCGTAAATCATTTTCCAGGCGCTGCTTCTCACGGATTGTTTCTATCGAATCAATTAGAATCAAACAGCAGGATAAAGCCCCGCCGCCGGCAAAAATGCGAACAAGAATACTGTTCAGGTTTATTGCCACGCCCATTGTGAACTGCTTTGTTATCAGAATAATGGCCAGAATACAGGCCGGAATAAGCCAGATCCATCTCCATACTGCGTTGTCATCGTAACGTACAAAGGAATTGATTTTTTCTCGCATAAACTTGAAAAAGATCTGATACGTAAGCGCAAATTGCAAAATTATTATCAGGTTAGCCACAAGATACGGAGGCAAGCCGCTATCGGGCTGGGTCCATCTCTCGCAAGCAATGGAAACCCCCACCAAAAGCAGTTGGTAAATTACTATCAGCGACATAATAAAGAGCTGCTTATATAAGTTTTTTCGAACCGCCAAAAGTGCAAAAGAGATGTTAACAAAATAAAAGAATAGTACGATGTCCGGTATAATGACATAATCAAAAAATGAGAAGGCAATAATCTCACTTAGCAGAATGATACAGAACCCGCCAGTGACTATCCGCTTGGAGAACCTCAAACTATTCAGAAAAGGGTAGTAATGCAGGAAACCGAAAGGCGCTATAGCTAATACTATATAAATAACCGCAGAAAAATCACCCATCACCATTGCTCCTGTTTCTCACTGAAGAAAAGAGATAATCCATATAGTCTTCCTTGATTTCCTTGCGCTTGGCCTGGCTGATAGGCACCTTTTCGCCTGTGGCTAAAATAAACTCAGTAGCATCTATCAAATGCACATAAGCCATATTAAGCAAATAGCTGCGATGTGAACGCAAAAAAGCGCCTCCTGCAAGCTCCTGTTCTAATTCCGATAGTGTCTGATAAGTTTTAAGGGTTCTGCCATCACACAAGTGAATAATGCTTTGCTTATCATAAACTTCAATGTAAACAACCAAATTCTGATCAATCTTGACCGCAATATGATTGTTAATAACAATCAGGTATTTTTTTTCATTTTTGCTAAGCAAGCCACACCGCAAAAAAGTTTCTTCCACCTGCATCATTGTAACTGGTTTTAAAAGATAGTGGCAGGCACCAACTTCAAAACCGTCCAAAGCATACTCCCTGCTGTTTGTGAAAAATGCTATCGCACAGTTACGATCAAAACTACGAAGCATCTTAGCAACCTCGCAGCCAGAAATATCGTCCAGATAGATGTCTAAAAGAACAAGCTGAACCGGATTCTTGCGCAAATATTGAAGACATTCGTCCCCCCTTGAAAAAGAGACAATTTCAAATTCAAGGCCACAACTATCGCAGCAGTCACTTACCAACTTCTTCATTTTTAACAAATCATCTATTTCATCGTCGCAAATCAGAATTCTATTCAATGTAATCCCTCGTTTTCGCAGAAATACTAATTCTTTGAAAAATCACCACTAGGGCTATTATATAGAAGGTTCTGAGATATGTAAAGCACGATTCCATAAGGAAAGACCATTGTTTTTGAGTTAAATGCGACTTTTTAACAATCTGAGGGCGTTGAGGACACACAGCAAGGCGACTCCTGAGTCTGCAAAGACGGCCAGCCACATGGAAGCCGTACCCATTAAACCCATCAACATGACAATAATCTTTACCATCAAGGCAAAAATAATGTTTTGTTTGGCAATCAACAGTGTCTTCCTGGCAAGTATGATTGATTCAGGAATAGCGGATACCTGCTTGGTCATAAAGACAATATCGGCAACTTCTGCCGCGGCATCAACACCGCTGCCCATAGCTGCGCCGACATCTGCGGCCGCCAGAGCTGGAGCGTCATTAATCCCGTCGCCCACGTACATCACTGCACCGTATTTTTCACGAAGGCTGCGCAGCTCTGCCATTTTACCGTCAGGCAGCAGTTTCGCGCTCACAGAGTCTACTTTTATTGCCCGGGCAATTAATTCCGCTCTTTCCTCACTATCGCCGGTAAGAATAGCCGTGAAAATTCCTCCTTGCCGGATAGCCGCTACTGCTTCGGCTGCGTCAGACTTGATCTTGTCTGCTAAAATCAGCCTGCCCCAATAATTCCCATTGACCGCCACAAGTACTTCTGTTCCCAGCAGCGCCTCATTTATGGAATATGACAACACCTTGTGTCGTTCCAAAAGCTTTTGGTTGCCGCATAAAACAAAATCTTGGCCCACAAAGCCAGCTATACCCTCGCCAGCAATCTCTTCAATGTTTTTCGACTTTACGACTTCCACGCCATTTTGTGAGGCATAGGCAACTATGCTTTGTGCTATTGGGTGCAAGGAAGTTGACTCCAATCCTGCACTTATGGCTAAGAGCGCCTTAACGCTAACGCCTTCTGCAGGTCGCACTTGTTGTACGGCGAAATTGCCCTCTGTCAATGTGCCTGTTTTATCCATAATAACAGCCTTGACATTTCCAAGCATTTCCAAAGCCGAACCACTCTTAAACAAAATCCCCTGCCGAGAAGCCGCACCTATGCCTGCGAAAAATGTTAAAGGCACGCTTAAGACCAAGGCGCAGGGACAACTTATAACCAGAAATGTTAACGCCGTGTACAACCAATATTGCCATTCTCCTGTGAAATACCCTGGTATGACGGCCGTTGCTATTGCTACAGCCACTACCACCGGCGTGTAAATCCTTGCAAAGCGTGTTATCAATCTATCCAGTTTTGGTTTATGCAGCAAAGCATTTTCAACTGAATCGAGTATCCTGGAAGCCATGGAGTCTGCCAATTCTTTTTCCACGCGCATCGTCAACAGTCCACTTATATTTATGCTGCCAGATACTATGCTCTTACCTGGGAATGCCCTTACCGGTACCGGTTCACCAGTAACAGGCGATGTATCCACCCTGCTATCGCCCTCGGTAATAACGCCGTCAAGCGGAACTCTGTCGCCTGGACGCAGCTGAATAAGGTCTCCAATCTTAGCGTAACCTATAGGTATGGTAGTAGTGGTTTCCCCACTGACCAGCCTAACGGCTTCTGGTCTTAAATCTACCGTTTCAGTAATTCTCTTGCGCGTTTTTGCTACCGCCTGCTGCTCTAAATGCTCGCCAATCCTGTAAAATAGCATTACGCCGACAGCTTCAGGATATTCCCCGATCAGAAAAGCCCCAACAGTAGCTATCGCCATTAAAAAATTCTCGTCAAAAAAATCTCCTTTGGCAAGATTGCGCAAAGCTTTCCATATAATCTTTCCCCCTAAAATAAGATAGGCAGAAAAAAATAATATTTGATTATAATTTGGTGACAGGAAATCTGCCAGTCCCATGGCATAAAGTACTATTCCCAGTAAAATTTGCGTAATATTCGAGTAAGAAACCTTGGGCAACTGCTCACTGGCTGTGTTTTTCTCTATAACACGTACGTCAGGTTCGATTTTTCCGCAGATGTCCTGCAAAGAATCTTGTAAGCCGGCAAAATCTTCGGACTCTATTACCAGCCTGGCGGTAGCAAAATCGATGCTGGCCGATTTAACTTTTGCCAATTTGTTTATTTCCGTCTCCATTTGGGAAGCACAATGAGCGCATCCTAATTTTTCCAATGTGTATTCTTTTTTCATATGTTCCCTCTTTACCAAAAATTAGCGCATAAAGCGATCAATTGCTATCTGCAGCTCCTGCAGGGCTTCTTCTTGCTTCCCTTCTTTGATAGCTTTAGCGACACAAATTTCCATATGGTTCTTAAGAAAAGCCTTTGTTGTATTTTCTACAGCCTGATGAATAGCTGCAAGCTGTGTCAGTATTTCTGAGCATTCCCCGCCTGCTCCTACCATCTCTTTCACTGCACGCACATGGCCTTCTATGCGCGCAAGACGATTTATTATTTTTTTGTTCTCACTGGAACATGGTTGCATTTGAAACACTCCTTTCTTATTAATGATATCCCCCTATGGGGGATATGTCAAGGCAAAAAAATGAGAGCAGTTTGTCCAGGCTGCTCTTATTTTTTCTTACGGATAAGCTTTTTGAACGAAATCATGAATAATAGTTTTTTAATGACGGGCGACTCTCAAACACCCGCAGGAGGATAAGGAAAATTTGAAAATGGTAAATAAAAAACCGTCTTTCTGGCGAAAGACGGCGTATAAGCTACTCATGTTCCCACCCTTATAAGGTGAAAACCTTCGGCATCCCATCCCTGTCTCTCGCAGGTTCTAGCAGTGATTCCCAAACAGGCAGTTTACTGGCTTTGGCTATTCGTACCTCTCGTGCTTATGAATAAACAATAACATGATGAGATGCGCTAACCAATACAGCGGCGGGACCGCGTCGGATTTCAACCGACTTCCCTTTTAAGCTCCTAAGAGCACCTGTAAGCAATATTAAATTATGTGTTCATTATAACCTTCAAAAATTATTAAGTCAAGGTTATAGTCAAATTATCTTGGCTACTGCTGGGCAATCCTCCCAGTATTCTTACCAAAATATAAATTCATGCCCAAAGGCACGGCAATATTTAAAAACAAAAAGCGGAAAAGTTGATAAATAAGGATAACGGAGACACTTTCGTTAAGGCTCAAGCCAACTAAGCACATTTCCCCCAGGCCACCCGGTGCCATTGCCAAAAATGCTGTTACCAGGCTATAGCCGTAATAAGAGGATAAAAGCAGGGAAACCCCAAGACTGACCGCCAGCATGACAAAAATACCAGCAAAAGTATAGGGTAAAATCCGTTGCAACTCCCGGAGTTTCCGAGGATCAAGCCCCATTCCCATATTAAGGCCGACACTTATTTGTGCCGCAGCCATCAAAAACGGGTCTATGGTATTCAGAGTCCCTATTTGCAGGGAAGCTGCCATAGCAACAATAATTGGCGCCATCAAGTAAGGAGTTGAAATCCCTATCCTGTCGGCCAAAATGCCGGCAATTATGGCAAAGGGCAGCACATACCAGTAAGAAAGGCCGTCATGCACAGCCAAAGATGCCGCTGTGCCTACCATTCTAGCACCCAAAAAATGCATGACAAGGAACGGAACTGCCACAATAACAGACATCAGGCGCAGGCTCTGCATCAGAATAACTATATTTGTATCGGTACTTTCGTCCTCTTCAGACATAACGGCCATTTGCGTAAAGCCTCCGGGCATGATGCCCATAAGACAACTTTTCAGGTCCAGTCTCTCTTTTTTCGCAGTCCAAAAAGCGATAACCAGCGCCACCAGCACTGCCGATATTGTAGCACCTACCATTCCCATAAGCTGTCCTGGCATTTCCCGTAAGGCGTCAATAGTGAGATAGCGGCCAATGCTGTAGCCGATTATAACCAGCCCGGCACTGCGGTAAGCCCTCGGCCAATCTACGTTTTCCGCAAAACTCGTCTTGGCAAAAAGCGCAACAGTCAACCCGCCCAGAAGCCAGGGAATGGGCATATTCGCCAGAGCAAAAAGCCAGCCAACCGCTGCCGCAAAGACAAATAGTGCTAATTGATAAATCATGCTTCTTCTCTGGTCCTGTCTTCAGCAGTTTGCGGCAAATAATCCATAATTCTGCCGATAAGTTCCCCACGGGCAGTGTGTTGACTGGACGTATAGGTCATGATGCGTTCGTCATCCAACCCAAGTTCTCTTTTGAACAAGGCTTTCTGAGACATTGCCACATTTTTAGAAACCTTGTCGGATTTCGTTAAAATTAACTGTACCGGCAAGCCACATTCTATCAACCAATGGTAACATTCGATATCGCTATCCATCGGTTTATGTCTGATGTCGATCAGTTGGCATACTAAGCGCAAGTTATTTGAGCCTGACAGATATTTACGGATAAAACCGGACCACTGATCCTTCTTATCTTTAGATGTTTTAGCAAAACCATAGCCTGGCAAATCGACCAAGTAGAAAGTCTTGCGCTGTTCCCCACCTTCAATAAGTCTTTTGCCTTCAAGTTCGTAAAAATTGATGGTCTGCGTCTTGCCCGGGGAACCGCTCACCCTCGCCAGTCCATTGCGGCGAGTCAGGGAATTAATCAAAGAAGACTTACCAACGTTAGATCTTCCAATAAAGGCTATTTCGTCCAGATATGGTGTGGGATACTGGTCCGGACGCACAGCCGATGCCGCGTATTTCGCCCGGATAAGATCCCATTGATTTATTGCCATCTTAATCCTCCAGTGCTAATTTTAATACTTCATCCATATGACTGACAGGAATGAAGCTAATTGCATTGCGCACATTCTTAGGAAGTTCTTCCAAGTCCTGAATGTTTAATTTTGGTAGAAGTACTTTCTTAACTCCATATCTATTTGCAGCCAGCATCTTTTCCTTAATGCCGCCTACGGGCAGAACTCTGCCAGATAGGGTAATCTCGCCCGTCATAGCTATACCCGCTCTTATGTGTTTACCCGTTAACGCAGAAACCATAGCTGTAACCATGGTAATGCCTGCAGACGGCCCGTCTTTAGGAATAGCTCCTTCCGGCAGATGGATATGAACGTCCGTATTCTCATAGAACTTCTCGTCCAGTCCAAGCTCTTTGGCACGAGAGCGAATATATGTATAACCAGCCTGGGCAGATTCTTTCATGACATCGCCCAATTGACCTGTCAGCAAAAGCCCTCCCTTGCCTGCGGTAGCAGCTACTTCAACTTTCAGAAGTTCGCCCCCTATGCTGGTCCAGGCCAGTCCGGTACAAATTCCAATCTCAGACTTCGCCGTAAGATCGCTTTCGAGGAAAATAATTGGCCCAAGGAAATTATGCAGGGTTTTGGCATTTACCTGAACACTCTTAATCTTTTCTGTCACAAGGCGATGCGCGGCCTTCCTGCAGATGGCAGCTATCTTGCGCTCCAGATTACGAACCCCTGCTTCGCGCGTATAATCACGAATAATGCGATGTACGGCTTCATCCGTAAAGCTGATGGTTTTCTCCGTCAATCCATGGAGCTCTCTTTCTTTCGGAATGAGATGCAGTTCAGCTATTTTTGCTTTCTCGTCATCCGTGTAGCTCGCCAATTGGATAACTTCCATCCTGTCTAAAAGAGCAGGCGGAATTGTTTCAACGGTATTAGCCGTCACAATCCAGAAGACATTGGAAAGGTCGAAGGGGAACTCAATATAGTGATCGCTGAAATTGGCGTTTTGTTCAGGATCCAGAACTTCCAGAAGTGCCGAAGCCGGATCACCCCTGAAGTCGGCGTTCATCTTGTCTACCTCGTCCAGCAGGAACACCGGGTTGGCGCAGCCGCAAGTCTGCATACCGTGAATGATACGTCCCGGCATAGCCCCAATATAAGTACGGCGATGCCCACGAATTTCCGCCTCATCGCGCACTCCGCCCAAAGAAATCCTCGTGAATTTTCTGTTGATCGCTTTGGCGATAGAACGGGCCAGGGAAGTCTTACCTACACCTGGAGGTCCGACAAGACAGAGAATAGGTCCCTTAATTTGCTTGGTCAAGGCTCTGACGGCAAGATATTCCAGAATGCGTTTTTTGACTTTCTCTAAGCCGTAATGGTCCGCATTCAAAATCTTTTTGGCCAACTTCAAATCAAAATTGTCTTCAGTAAACTTCTTCCAGGGCAAACTGAGCAACGCATCCAGATAGCTCCTGATAACGGCGCTTTCTGCCATCATCGGCGGCATTTTATAGAGGCGGTCGAGTTCCTTCTTAATCTTTTCTACTACCTCTTCAGGCATATCAAGCTCAGCCATGGCGCGCTTGTACTCATCGACTTCGGCTTGACGCTCGTCGCCCTCGCCGAGTTCCTTGTTAATAGCCTTCATTTGCTCGCGCAAATAATATTCTCTCTGGTTTTGCTCTATTTGTTTGCGGACCTGCTGAGAAATGTTCTTCTCGATATTGGCTATTTCCAGTTCCTTGCAAAGATAGCTATAAAGCAGATTCATGCGGTCTTTGACATCAATTGCTTCCAGCACGCTTTCTTTTTCGTCGACACCAATGGTCAGATAACCGGCAATCATATCCGCAATTCTGCCGGGGTCAGGCTGGTCCTTAAAAGTCAAAAGAACTTCGCTGGTTATTTTCTTGCTGGCCAAAATCCACTGTTCAAAAGTTTCGATCAGCATGCGTTTAAGTGCTTCCACCTCGTTGCTGTCAACGATCATACTCGCTATTTCCTGAACTTCGGCTTCAAAATAAATTTCTTTATTATCACGTACGGCTTCGATTTTGGCTCTCGACAAGCCCTCAACCAGAATTCGTAAAGCGCCGTTAGGCAATTTTAGCAATTGTTTTATTTCGGCAATAACGCCATAAGTAAATAAATCACTCTCACTTGGCTCAATAGTACCAGCCTCGCGCTGAGTAACAAGCAATATTTTGCGGTTGATTGCCATAGCAGACTCTACTGCCTTGATGGAGCGGTCACGTCCCACATCAAGATTTATAATCATTCCCGGAAATACCAACATGCCACGTAAAGGCAATAAAGGAATTACCTTGTTTTCATCCATAATTATCCCTCCTTGTTCTGAAACTACCTATATGAAAAATGTGAAAACTTCATAAAATATTCGTACTGCTATTCCTATTTTAACATAAATAACCAAAAAGGGGAAAAGAGCTCTACGCCCCTTTCCCCTTCATTCCTTTAGGATGCGGAATCCGTCTTCTTTTCTTCCAAAACCAACATAGGCGGCTTATGCTCCCTGACGACTTCTTCGGTAACAATGCATTTTTTTACATCTTCCCGGGAAGGCACGTCATACATAACATCCCTCATAATACTTTCAATAATGGCCCTAAGACCACGTGCACCGGCACTACGTTTCATAGCTTCCTGCGCGATTGCCTTCAAGGCTCCCTCTTCAAAGACCAGTTCAACATTATCCATGCCCAGGAAATGCTCATACTGCTTGATTAGAGCATTTTTCGGCTCTTTTAAAATGCGGATCAACGCATCTTCATCAAGTGAATCAAGCGTTACCACAACCGGCAGACGACCTGCAAACTCTGGAATAAGTCCGAACTTCATAAGGTCTTCCGGGAGTACCTTTTTCAGCAAGGAATCAATTTTTTGTTCTTCTTTTGTTTTGATTTCCGCGCCAAAACCCATGCTCTTTTTACCGATACGCGCGCCTATGATATTTTCCAGACCGGCAAAAGCGCCGCCACAGATAAAGAGGATATTTGTCGTATCAATCTGAATAAATTCCTGGTGCGGATGTTTGCGTCCTCCCTGCGGTGGCACGCTGGCAACAGTTCCTTCCAGGATTTTCAAGAGAGCTTGCTGTACGCCTTCACCAGAAACATCCCTGGTTATCGATGGATTTTCAGACTTACGTGAAATCTTATCTATCTCATCAATATAAATAATACCGCGTTCAGCTCGTTCGATATCGAAATCAGCGTTTTGAATCAATCTGAGCAGAATGTTTTCAACATCCTCGCCAACATAGCCAGCCTCGGTCAAAGCCGTTGCATCGGCAATTGCAAACGGGACGTCCAATATTTTAGCCAAGGTTTGGGCAAGCAGCGTTTTACCGCTGCCTGTGGGACCCAGCATCAAAATGTTCGATTTTTGTAATTCAACATCTTCATTCTTATGTTGCGCCTCATAATTAATGCGCTTGTAATGGTTATAAACGGCCACCGCCAGCGTTTTTTTTGCTTCATCCTGACCAATGACATACTGGTCTAGAATAGACTTTATTTCCTGAGGTTTTGGCAGGTCTCCGTTTAAAGCCTGTGGCTGTGTGCTAAACTCTTCCGCCAGCATTTCATTGCAGACTTCGATGCACTCGTCACAGATAAAGACGTTGTGGCCCGCAACAAGCTTGCGCACTTGACCCTGCTTTTTACCACAGAAAGAACAGGTATAGCTGTTATCGTTCCCATCGCCAAAATTCATATCTATTACTCCTTGCGTATCTATATTTTATCCTACGCTCAAGCCTTTGCAGCTTTGCGGATGAGTATTTCATCAACCAAGCCATAGGTCTTGGCTTCTTCAGCCGTAAGATAATAATCGCGCTCTGTATCTATTTGTATTTTTTCCTTTGGTTGCCCCGTATGTTTGGACATGATGTTATTCATTTCATCACGGATACGCAGAATCTCCCGAGCATGGATTTCAATCTCGGTAGCCTGGCCTTGGGCGCCTCCCAATGGCTGGTGTATCATTACGCGTGCATAAGGCAGAGTAAACCTTTTGCCCTTAGTTCCTGCAGCCAGAATCACAGAAGCCATGCTGGCAGCCATACCCATGCAAATAGTAGATACATCAGGTTTTATATACTGCATAGTATCGTAAATTGCCATACCCGCACTTACACTGCCGCCAGGGCTGTTAATGTACAGGTGTATGTCCTTGTTCGGATCCTCTGCCTCCAAAAACAAAAGCTGCGCAATGATAAGATTTGCCATGTTATCATCAATTGTTCCTGTTACGAAAATAATTCTGTCTTTCAACAAGCGGGAATAAATGTCATAGGAACGCTCACCCCTACTGGATTGTTCGACAACGATAGGCACAAAATTCATCATTAATCACACCCCTTTAATTATTTGGTGCAAAATTATTTTGCTGCCCCATCAATAACAACGTGAGCTGCTTTACGACGCAGAATATTTGCAAGCAGAAGGCCCATATTGCCGTTGGAAGCAATAATCTTCTTAACTTCTTCAACATCGGCACCGTTTTGGGAAGCAATGTTTGCCAATTCAGCATCAACATCTTCCATACCAACCTGAATGTTCTCAGCTTTAGCTATGGCATCAAGAATCAAATCGGTCTTAACATTCTCAAGAGCGGTTGCCTTGTAGTTTTCACGAAGTTTTTCCATATCCATACCGGTATATTTAAGATAGGCATCGAGGTTCATTTTGCGGTTTTCCAGGTTCATTTTCAGTTCGTCAACCATTTGGCTGATACGATCTTCAACCATAATTTCCGGTACTTCAAGTTCTGCATTGGCAACAGCAGTTTGAATAAGAGCACGCTCGTAATCAGTTTCTGCTTGCTCTTCTGCATGTTTTTGCATTTTTTCTCTGTAATCTGCTTTCAATTCTTCAACAGTTTTGAAACTGCTGCTGGCAGCAACGAATTCGTCATTAAGTTCCGGCAATTCTTTGCGCTTAACATCTTGTACGTTGACTTTGAAAACAGCTTCTTTGCCAGCGAGTTCTTTGACAAAATACTCTTCAGGGAAGGTTACGTCAACATCAGTTGAATCTCCGGCTTTCAAGCCGATTAATTGTTCCTCAAAACCAGGAATGAAGCTGCCGGAACCTACTTCCAACGGATAGCCTTTACCTTCGCCGCCGCTGAACGGTTCGCCATCAACAGTGCCTGCGAAATCGATAATTGCAAAATCGCCTTTCATAATAACGGCATCAGGAGCAATTACCATTTTAGCTCCGCGTTTGCGAAGTTCTTCAACTGCAGCATCGACTTGCTCGTCTGTAACTACTGCTTCTTTCTTTTCAACAGCAAGGCCTTTGTATTCGCCTAATTTTGGTTCTGGTTTCAATGTAATGGTCAAAACTAGTTCCATATCGCTGTTTTCTTCGAATTTAGATTCTTTAACAGCCGGATCGCTGACAGGAATCATTTTTTCATCCGCCATAGCTTTACGGTAACAATCGTTAGCAATGATTTCAAAAGCCTCTTGTTTTATAGCTTCTTTGCCAACATGCAATTCCAAAATATTGCGAGGAGCCTTGCCTTTGCGAAAACCAGGAATATTAACCTGTGCTGCAATTTTCTGCACTGCCTTGGCAAAACCCTTATTTACTTCCGCTGCCGGTAATTGGATTGTGATAGTTGCTTCATTTGCTACTCTTTCTACAGATACATTCATTTAAAAAAGCCTCCTTAATAATATGTCGATTTATTCGTTTATCATCTTGTGACTGAAAATTCAGCATGTTTTTAGTAAGTCATTATAAAAACCGCTCATAGTATCATACCACAAAGTCATATCTTTGACAAGGCATACGCCGCCTCGCCATTATGCCAGGCATGGCGTTTAACTGGCATAAAAAAACAAAAAGGCTTCCTAAAATAAGGAAGCCTGAATTACCAGTTGGAGCGGAAAACGAGATTCGAACTCGCGACCCCCGCCTTGGCAAGGCGGTGCTCTACCGCTGAGCTATTTCCGCAATTGGCACTGACAACGTAGATTATTTTAAGATATAACAAAACATTTGTCAACACTTAATAATTAAAATTCACCTAAAACCAGCTGGCTGATGTTTTTAGAATGATCAGACACCCTTTTCATATTAATTAGCAGCTCCAACATTACAAAACCGGCAGCCGGGTTGCATATCTTGTTGCTAAGGCGGGTGACATGATTCTTGCGCATTTCCTTCTGGTACAATTTGACTTCATGAGAAACCGCCAGGGAAGCTCTTGCCAAAGCTCTGTCATCAGTTTCCAAAGCTTTCAAAGCCTTGCTGCTCGCATCCAGGACAAGCGCGCTCAGATGCTTAATTTCCTCTTGTGCTTCCACAAAAAACTCAATCCCGTCTTCCTTCATGTTACGCACTTTCTTGGCAATAGTCTCCGCATGGTCGCCGATACGTTCAATATCGTTACAGACATGCAATAAGCCCGTATGAAGAGCCGACAATTCAGGACTCATTTGCTGCTCCGTCATCTGGGTAAGGTATTTTGTCACTTCTTCTTCCAGGTTATCGATAACCGGTTCATGTTCCAAAACATAGGTAATTTTTTTGTTGTCTTTGTCGTCGATAGCGCCGAGCGCCAGCTCAACATTATGCCAGGCCATACCGCCCATGCGGATAACCTCTTTTTTAGCCAGCGCCATCGCTATACCGGGGGTGTTAAGCATATTAACATCCAAATAAACAGGCTTGCGCGAAATAACGCCGCCATCGCCTGGCAATATCAGCTTCACAAAATCAATAAACTTCGCCGCAAAGGGCAGGAAAAGCAATGTGTTAAGCAAGTTGAAGGCCGTATGGGCATTGGCAATTTGCCGCGGAACAGCACCTTCTGGTGAAACAAGCAAAACTAATTTTATGAAAAAATCCATAAATATTACAAAAATTACGCTGCCGATAAGATTAAAGAGAACATGGGAAGTAGCAACTCTTTTAGCAGTCTTATTAGCTCTCAACGAAGCGAGAACTGCCGTAATGCAGGTGCCGATATTGTCGCCCAGCAAAACAGGTATTGCTCCCTCCAGCGGTATCAGCCCCTGGCTGGCCATGGCCATTAAAATACCAATCGTGGCGCTGCTTGATTGTATCAGGCAGGTCATCAAAGCTCCAGCTAAGAGACCGAGTATTGGGTGTTCACCAAAGGTTTGGATGAAATCAACAAATCCTTGATATTTGCGCAACGGAGACACAGCGTCTCCCATCATACCCATGCCGAGCATCAACAGGCCGAAACCAAACAATATTTGTCCGGTGTACCTGAATTTCTTTCCTGTGGCGATAAAGCTTAAGGCAAAGCCTAATGCAATGATCAATGTTACACCGTCGGTTAACTTGAAAGCAATGAGCTGTGCAGTCATAGTTGTACCTATATTTGCGCCCATAATAATGCCAAAAGCCTGTTTCAGCGTCATCAGACCGGCATTGACCATGCCTACCGTCATAACTGTAGTCGCACTGCTGGACTGTAATACTGCGGTTACGCCTGCGCCCAAAAGAACTCCGTATATAATCCGGCCGGTTAAGACCTCCAGAATTTTTTCCAGTTTGTGTCCCGCGGCTTTTTGCAGCCCTTCTCCCATAAGCTGCATACCGTATAGGAAAAGAGCGAGTCCTCCAAGAAAAGCAAAAAAGTAAAGATGCATTGTGAGCCCCCATTATTTTTTATTAGCATAAGTATTATATCAAAATTTCTCTTTTTGCATACATTTATTTTTTTAGCAAATCCGCATCATTCCTTGCTTTGACGCATGTCACCGTCCCCGCGGGACTTTTTGCAGCCCTTTCTTTATATAAGAAAAGCCCCGCCTTTTTATCAGCGGGGACTAATTTGATTGCCTTGTATTTTGCAGTTATTCAGCTTTCTTGATTTCGACCGGAGCAAAAACAAAATCAGTGATTAATGGTTTTTCACCTTTCACATCAAAAGCAAAAACCATTTTCACAACTTGGGTTTTGGAAAAACCAGCCAAATAAGTGACACGATCGCCTTGATCAAATTTTTCAAGAGTAACTAATTTCTTCTCTTTCAAGGTTCCAAAGTTATCCGTAACCTGACTGCGCAATTGCTGTAAAGCAGCATCATCAATCTTTTTTTGCAAACCCGGAGTTAAATTCGGAGCAAACTCTTCGTATGTACCATTATTTTTGTACAAGACAGCTAAAAACTTTTCAACTGCCTTTTCTTCATTGCCCAAAATACTCGCATTACTAGCTGCTGCACAAACTGCGCTGAAGCTGATAGCAAAAACCAGTGATAATAACAATACAATTTTTTTCATGAACTCATCCTCCTATGTCTGCTTGCAAATACAAGCGTGTCTGCCGCCGGCAGAGCACGCCTGTATTAAGTATAACACGCTAAGCAACAGTACCTATTATTTCACATGTTTCTCATAAGTTTTTTGAGCAGCATCCGCTGCTATATCCGCTTCTGCTTTAGCTTTTTCAGCTGCTTTGGCTGCATACTCGGCACGTTCTTTAGCTTCTTGTGCCAATTGAGCCGCTGCCGCAGCTTTTTCCTGCGCAATCTTGACTTTGTCAGCTTCTTCTTTACGTTGTTCTTC
>RZYP01000006.1 GCA_009930275.1 Negativicutes bacterium | reverse complement strand
GTACCTGCACCGACAGCTACTTCTGTAGGTGCCTGTGGGTCATACCCCATGGTCTTCAGTGAAGCGATAGCTGCCGACATAGCGCCGACATGATCAAGGCGGTCGTTAACTTCGTCAACCCTGGTATTCAGGTTATTCAAGCCATCAACTACAGTGCCGCCTGCACCTGGGTTAATAGCTGGAGCAATATCTTCTACATGGCCCAGTTCGGACAATTTAGTACCATCAGAAAGTTCTACATCACTATCGGTAATAGTGGTAGCTGAACCGGAAGCACCAACAGTAACCGTGCTGCCGCTGATCGTTGTTGAATTCGAACCGGTACCGACTGTAACAACATCACCGTTAATTGTAGTCTGCGTGCCATTATTAGAAGCCAGGATACCGTTTGTGTCAAAGGTAGTTGTAGAACCATCAGCCGCAATTACATGACTGCCGGCAGAAGTAGTAACAGTAGTAGTATCAGTACCGTCAGTTACTGCGTCTGTAACAGCTGTTTTCCCTATCGTACTTGTGCCTGTATTTGTACCATCTGTAACCTGATTAGTTACGCTGCCCGCCGTGACTGCACTACTGCCAGTATTTGTGCCATCTGTAACAGAGGAATTAACGCCATTTATATCGGTAGTGAAATCAGTTTGATTTCCGCTTGCATCTTGCACGCTGCTGCTAAAGGACCCGTCACCACTCAAAACCAAATTGCCGCCGGTATTACTGCCGGAGGTACTGCCTGTACTGCTGCCACCAGTTATTACTAACTTATCAGCAGTAATTTGACCAGTAGTAATGGTGTTGCCATTAATTGTAGTGCTGGTTGCGCCGCCAGTAACGAACGCCGTATTAGCCGTGCTGCTGGTAAAGGTTGTTCCGCTGGTAGTTGTAGTGACACCTACCGTAGCACTTCCATCTGTTACTGTAGTAGCGGTACCTGTTGTTGATACTTCATTGATTGTGGTATTACCCGTACCGTCAGTTACAGTATTAGTAGTTCCGTCAATAGTCGCTGCTGTTGTATTGCTGGCTGTTCCATCAGTTATTGTATTTGTATTGCCAGTTGCATTCGTAACATTGGTAGTAGAGTTCGTGCCATCTACTACGCTGTCAGTTATTTCGCCCCAAGACAAATCTCTGCTTGTGGAACCCGTACCATTATAATAGCTGGCATGAACACCATCTGCATTTGTAGTCAAGGAAACTGTGGAATGCGCGCCTGCAAATTCATTAGTCAGGTAACCTTCTTTAGATACTGTGAAATAGCCATTGGCCAAAGATACAGAGCCATCGGCATTTAATGATGTTTGCGTACCTTCAACGCCATTAATCGTAATGGCGTCAGTCGTAATATGACCTGTCGTAATAGTGTTGCCATTAATTGTAGTAGTTGTAGCGCCGCCAGTAATATTAGGGCTGCTTTCACTGCCTGCGAATGTTACAACGCCTGTAGTAGTATCAACAGCCATGCCGTAGCCAGTTGAACCAGTTACGCTCATACCGCCTGCAGTTGTCGCGACTGTCGTAGTATTAGCAGCACCAGTTACAGTTAAAGTATTGCCGGAAGCAGTAGTTTCGTCTGTCGTGCTTAAAGCGCCACTGTTAACTGTATTCGTTATAGCAGTTGTATCTACGGTGCTTCTTGAGTTGTCAGTACCATTAACAGCATACTGCTCAACTTTACCATTAGTAATGGTAGAAGAAGCATATTGTGTTGCGCTGGAACCTACACCATTTTGAATCTGAGTTGCACTTATTGAGCTTCCTGCTTCTGAAGCGGCAGTTTCAACAGTAGTAAACGAACCACCAGCAGTTGCTTCCGTCTCGTAACTTGTACCCGTATCTGTCAAAGTCACCTTAGCATGGCTTGCACTGGAATCCGTAATATTTTTTGCTGTTCCAGTTGTTGCTTCACTACTAAAACTTCCACCTGCTATGATAGTCTGATTTGCCGAACCACTGCCAATAGTAACAGTTCCATAGCCGTCGCCGTTGATTGTAACCTCGCCTCCAGCTGCACTTACGCCACCATTTGTATCTACTGCAAATTTTCCTCCGGCTGCACTAATGGTTCCGGCAGTAATTAAATTGCCAGCTTCATTCACAGTAAAAGTGGTCGCTCCAGTTCCAATTCCAAGAGTAAGACTGTCGGTCACTATGCTTTTTGCAGTTACAGTCCCTCCCGCAGTCAAATCTCCGCCCGAGATGGTGGTTGTGCCTGTAATGCCATCAGTTATAAATGTGGCCGTTCCAGCGCCAAGTGAAGTATGCGCTGGTCCACCACCTATAGTTACACTGGCGCCAACTGTCGTTGTGGTATCGGTTCCAGTACCAACAGTAACTTTATTCGTTGTAATACCTGTGCTATCAATAGTAGTATTGCCAGCTGTCAAAGAAGTTATGCCCGTAACAGCCCCATTGTTGATATTAACTCCTTCGACATTCAATCCGGACGCATCACCTGTAATATTGTTACCAGCTACAGCAACATCACCCAGCGCAGCAGTTGCTGCTGTGATTTTTCCAGTCGTAGTAATATCACCGGTCGTCGTAATGCTGTGATCATCACCGATTATTACGCCATTGATATCAATAGGTGACGCACCGGTAATTTTATCGCCGGAAATCGTGATGCCATTACTGAACTTAATCGAATCAGTTGTAATTGCGCCACCATCAATCGTGGTCATGTCCGAGCCGCTGCCAACGATAACTTTACCATTCGTAGTTTTTATGTCGCCGCTGCTAGTCGAGATATTACCAGTAACGTCAATATCATTAATACCCGTGATATCACCAGCACTAATGCTGATCGTACCGTCAGTAATCGTTGTCGCTTGTACACGAGTAGCACCCGAGACGACACCATTAGCAATGCTTACACCTTCAACTACCAAACCGGCGCCGGAAATTGTGTTATCAATCTGGTTGTTCGCAACTACAACACCGCCTAATTGCGGTGATCCGGTCACAGTAAGTGTGCCTCCCAAGGTTGTATTGCCAGATACATCCAGTGTACTATTAATGTCTGTAGCACCATTAACTGTAAGATAGCGACCTACTGTTGCATCGTAAGTTGCGCTAATTGTACCAGCGCTAACTAAACCTGTCGTTTGAATTGTTCCTGACCCTGCATTAAGATTATCAACTGTCAAAGAGCCGTTTACATCCGTTGCGTAACCAGTCCCAGTATAATTCCCGTAAGAATCATAATAATCGGTAGCGTTCATAGTAACGCCGTTAATAGTAACATTATTGTCGGCCGAAACGGTATGTGTTACTGAATAATAATGTGCGACTGGACTAGTAAGCGCGCCGCCAATACCTTCGGTAAACGTGTAAGTATAATAAGTATCATTCGAAGATAAACCCGAAACAGCCGCCGCTACCGGCGCCGGTTGATAAAATGCTGCCATCGTAGTTGCGCAGAAAATGGCTGCCAAAATTCTCTTTTTTCTAATTGAAGACATTAGAACACCCCTTTTTTATTTGCTCTTTTGGTGACTAAACTCTTTTTAATTTCAGCCGCTAAGATTTGAGTGCTCCCCCTCCCCTTTTCAGAATTTAATTCTTGCATAAAATAACTGCGTAGACGGAAACTGCAACCTTCATCATCTTCGCAGGTACCTGCACTTATCACATTTAAACGCTTACAAAACCATTATACTATCTGGCAAACAGGAAATTTCAGCCGTTTTCGCCAATCATTCTTTTCACTCGTGAACAAGCCGCCCGATGCACATGTCCACTGCAAAAACACTTTTCATGTGTACTTTCTTGCTTTTCTCAAATTACAAGCTTCTTGTTTACAATTACGAAAACATCAAAACCGTAAACATATAAAAAATCCTCACAACCACATACATGGTTGTGAGGATTAAGTTTTATGTATCTATTAACTTTGTGAAATTAAATCTTTTTTATTCTTTTCCTGCCAAGCGCTTGTAATTAGCCAAGCGTTCCATCGCATCTGCTTTCGTTTTAGCAAACAATGCTTCTGCAGTATCAGGATATTGCTTTTTGAGGGAAGCATAACGTACTTCACCCATCAGGAATTCATGGAAATCTGCTGTCGGTTCTTTGGAATCAAGAATAAACGGATTCTCGCCTTTTTCCTTCAAAGCAGGATTGAATCTGTACATTCCCCAGTAGCCGCATTCAACCGCTTTCTTAGTCTCCAGCTGGCTGGCACCCATGCCGCTCTTCAAGCCATGATTGATACATGGTGAATAAGCAATGATGAGTGATGGTCCCGGATAAGCTTCTGCTTCAGCAATCGCTTTCAAAGTCTGATTCTTATCTGCGCCCATGGCGATTTGTGCAACATACACGTAGCCATAGCTCATTGCCATCATACCAAGATCTTTCTTCTTGGTCTTTTTGCCGCTGGCTGCAAACTTAGCAATAGCAGCAGTCGGTGTTGATTTGGAAGACTGGCCACCGGTGTTGGAATATACTTCGGTATCAAAGACAAGCACATTGACGTCTTCACCGGAAGCAAGCACATGGTCCAGACCGCCGTAACCAATGTCGTAAGCCCAACCATCGCCGCCAAAGATCCAGTGAGAACGTTTGACAAAGAATCTGCTGTTCTCCGCAAGTTCTTCGAGTAAAGGCTGTCCAGCTTTTTCAGCAGCCAGTAAAGTTTCCAGTTTCTCAGCACGTTCGCGAGAGCCTTCGCCTTCGTTGGCATTAGCCAGCCATTCTTCCATGGCTGTTTTCAGCTCAACACTGACAGGCAGCTTAACTGCTTCTTTCACCATATCCTCAACGCGTTCACGTGATTGTTTTACACCCAGGAACATACCTAAGCCATATTCAGCATTATCCTCGAACAAGGAATTTGCCCAGCTTGGGCCGTGGCCTTTGCAGTTTTTCGTATAAGGCATGGAAGGAGCACTTGCGCCCCAGATAGAGGTACAGCCTGTTGCATTAGCAATCATCATACGATCACCAAACAACTGGGTAACAAGCTTAGCATACGGTGTCTCACCGCAACCAGCGCAGGCACCGGAGAACTCCAGCAAAGGCTGCTCAAATTGTACACCCTTGACAGTTTTCTTGTTCATCGGGTTTGGTTTGACTGTTACAGTGTCGATAGCATAATTCCATAGTGGCACTTGCTCCATTTGTGAGCTCAGCGGTTTCATGACAATTGCTTTTTCCTTAGCTGGGCAGACTTGTACGCAATTGCCGCAGCCAGCGCAGTCCAAAGCGGAAACAGCAATGCGGAATTGCAAGTCTTTAGCACCGATAGCAGGTTTTGTTGTAAAACCAGCCGGAGCTGCAGCTACTTCTTCAGCCGTAGCCAAGATAGGACGGATAGAAGCATGCGGACAAACAAAGGCACATTGATTACATTGAATACAGTTGTCAATTTGCCACTCAGGCACGTTGATAGCGATACCGCGTTTTTCAAAAGTGGAAGTTCCGGATGGGAAAGTACCATCCGCATGTTTTTTAAATGCGCTGACAGGCAGCTTGTCGCCTTCCATCCTATTCATCGGTTCCAGAATATTTTTAGCAAAATTATCAGCTGAGCCAGCAGCAGCAGCTTCTGTATCAACAGCCTCAGCCCAAGCAGCCGGCACGTTGATTTTGACGATTGCATCTACGCCTTTGTCGATTGCAGCGTAGTTCATGTTAAGAATGGTCTGACCTTTTAAGCCATAAGAATGGTCAACGGCTTCTTTCAGATATTTAACAGCGTCTTCTACCGGAATAATATCGGCCAATTTAAAGAAGGCTGACTGCATGATCATATTGATGCGGCCGCCCAAGCCGATTTCTTCGGCGATCTGAACAGCGTCAATCGTGTAGAAGTTGATATTATTTTTAGCAATATAACGTTTAATAGTTGCCGGTAGATTGGCTTCCAGCTCTTCTGCGTTCCAGCGGCAGTTCAACAGGAAAGTGCCATTCTTCTTCAAGCCAGCAAGAACATCATACTTGTCGACATAAGATTGGTTATGGACAGCTACAAAATCAGCATAATTAATCAGGTACGGAGCGCGAATCGGCTCATGTCCAAAGCGCAGGTGAGAAACAGTGATACCACCCGATTTCTTGGAATCATAGGAGAAGTAACCTTGCGCATACATGTCTGTATAGTCGCCGATAATTTTGATAGCACTCTTATTCGCGCCAACAGTACCATCAGAACCAAGTCCCCAGAATTTGCAGCCCTTGGTGCCTTTAGGCGTAGTATCAAGTTCTTCTGTTACAGCAAGAGAATTGCCGGTAACATCATCAACAATACTGACCGTAAAGTTATTTTTCGGTTCTGCCGCATCAAGATTAGCAAAAACAGCCAGCACATCGGAAGGTGTAATATCTTTCGAGCCTAAGCCGTAGCGTCCGCCAACGATAACGGGACGTGTTTCCTGCGCATAATATACGCTGCATACGTCAAGATATAGCGGTTCGCCGAAAGCGCCCGGTTCCTTGGTGCGGTCTAAAACAGCAATCTTTTTGACTGTCTTCGGCATAGCACTCAGGAAATGTTTAGCAGAGAACGGGCGATAGAGATGCACAACCAAAAGACCAACCTTAGCACCGTTAGCATTCAGGTGCTCAATTGTAGTTTGAATAGCCTCAGTAGCTGAACCCATGGCAATGATGACTTTTTCAGCATCAGGAGCGCCGAAGTAATTAAACAAGCCGTATTTGCGGCCAGTAATTTTGTTGATTTCATTCATGTAATGTTCTACTACTTCAGGTAACTTTTCGTAGTAAGAATTTACTGCTTCACGAGTCTGGAAATAAATATCAGGATTTTGTGCGGTACCGCGGATAACCGGGTTGTCAGGATTAAGGCTGCGTGCTCTGAATTCAGCAACAGCTTCTTTATCCAGCATTTTCTCCAAGTCATCATATTCCATAACTTCAATTTTTTGAATTTCATGGGAAGTTCTGAAACCATCGAAGAAGTTTACAAAAGGAATGCGTCCTTTAATAGCCGACAGGTGAGCAACAGCACTCAAATCCATTACTTCCTGCACACTTCCTTCTGCCAAAAGAGCAAAACCAGTCTGGCGAGCAGCCATTACATCCTGGTGGTCACCAAAAATAGAAAGTGAACTAGCTGCCAAAGCACGTGCTGAAACCTGGAAAACAGCCGGCAATAGTTCGCCTGCCATTTTATACATGTTAGGAATCATCAGGAGCAAGCCCTGAGAAGCGGTATAAGTGGTAGTAAGAGCGCCTGCCTGCAGGGAGCCATGTACAGCTCCGGAAGCACCGGCCTCAGACTGCATTTCCATTACTTTTACTGTCTGTCCGAAAAGGTTCTTTTTGCCTTGCGCTGCCCATTCATCGGTTACTTCCGCCATTGGTGAAGACGGTGTGATCGGATAAATTGCGGCAACATCAGTGAAAGCATAAGATACATACGCAGCGGCGGTATTACCGTCCATAGTTTTCATTTTTGCCATGTTGGTTCCCTCTTTCCTCAATTTTTAAAGATAACCTACTTATAATAAGACTGCGCCATTCAGGCTTCCTAAAAAAAGCAAAAACGGCAATTGGTCTTTACAGCCAAACGGATTTACTTTCCTTGTCAGGCTAATGTAGGATACACTTATACGCATTTAGTATATACTAAAAAGCATATATTGTAAACTTATCTTTAACTAAATTTTTTGCCATGCAAAAGAATGAATTATTCTCTGCTATCCCTTATTATATTATAGATTTAGCTTTTGGTCATTGTATTTCTTAAGTTATTTTGTTAGACTTGTATTAATCAAATATAGTTCAAATCCACTGGGGGAGCCTAATTGCTGAGAGACTTCATGTCGACCCTTGGAACCTGATTTTCCGGATAATGCCGGCGGAGGGAAGTGGCCAGTTTTTCCGCTTTTTCTTCGACCGTTTCCGGATTTATGGAAACGGTTATTTTATTAATAAAAAGGAGACTTCAAAAATGCTTACACAAATGCAAGCTGCTCAGGAGGGCATTGTTACAGAGGCAATGCGTATTGTTGCCGAAAAAGAAAATCTACCGGCGGAAACGATACGCGCAGGCGTAGCTGAAGGCACTATTGCCATCTGCGCCAACCCTAATCACAAAAAACTCAGTCCCAGCGGCGTCGGCAAAGGCTTGACGACAAAGGTCAACGCCAACATTGGTACTTCGAGCTCCTATCCTGACCCACAGCCGGAACTTCTGAAACTTGCTACTGCCATCGAGGCCGGCGCTGATGCCGCTATGGACCTCAGCACAGGCGACAACATAGAGGCTTCCCGTCGCGCAATTATCGAAGCTTCAACAATAATGGTGGGCACTGTACCAATTTATCAAGCCACGGTAGAAGCAATCAAAAAACATGGTGCAGTCGTACATATGACTAAAGAAGACTTATTCGACGTCATTGAGCAACAGGCCAGGGATGGCGCTGATTTTATGACTATCCACTGCGGTATAAACCGCAATGTTTTGCATGCACTGCTCACCGAAGGCCGCGTCATGGACGTCGTCAGCCGTGGCGGTTCCTTCATCACCGGCTGGATGCTCCATAACGACAAAGAGAACCCTCTTTATGAATACTATGACGAAATACTCGATATTTGCGCCAAATATGACGTTGTTATAAGTCTTGGTGATGGCTTGCGTCCAGGCTGTCTGGCCGACGCCACCGACAGAGCGCAAATCCAGGAACTAATTAACCTCGGCGAATTAACTGACCGTGCCTGGGCTAGAGGCGTACAGGTAATGGTAGAGGGTCCGGGGCATGTTCCTTATAACCAGATTGCGGCCAATATCCAACTGCAGAAAAGTCTCTGCAAGAATGCCCCGTTCTATGTGCTTGGTCCAATTGTTACAGACGTGGCTCCCGGTTATGACCATATTACCTCCGCAATAGGTGGAACCTTGGCTGGTGCTGCCGGTGCTGATTTCCTTTGTTACGTTACTCCTGCCGAACATCTGGGCCTGCCTGACATTAACGACGTGCGCGAAGGCGTTATTGCCACCCGCATTGCAGCGCATGCCGCAGATATCGCCAAAGGCATTCCCGGTGCCCTCGAATGGGACCTGAAAATGGCGAAAGCCCGCAAAACGCTGAACTGGGAGGAACAAATCAAACTCGCCATCGACCCAGTCAAAGCGCAAAGATTCCGCAGTGAAAAAAATAAAGCGGACGATGAAGCGTGTTCGATGTGCGGCGACTACTGTGCGGTAAAAATAGTCGACGAATACTTGTCAGCAGCAAAAACAAAGCTTAAGACAACCAATAAATAACGGCCTCAACAAAAAGCATCTATAAGCCTTAAGGCGTATAGATGCTTTTTTATCGAATATCATTTTGTCTTGTTCTTTTGCCCTGCACTAAACAGGCTGGTATCTCGTTCCAGCGGGTCAAGCAAGTCCATGTGTCCGTTCAGCGTGACTATTTTCCTGCCTTCAATCATGATCTGCACTTTTTTGATTTCAGGAAACTCCGTCAAGGTGTTAACAATTGAGCCTGTCACCATCAATTCAGTATAAGAGCCGCCGCCGATTTTTTTCAGCTCCTTGCTGAAATCCGCGGAAGCAACGCCATCCTTGACGTTCAAGCCGAGCACCTTGGTGCCTTCCGGAAAAATATTCGCTAATTTAACATCCTGCGGCTTAACTTCGACCAAAGTCCGCAAAGCATTCTCAGCAACAGATTTGCCATTATCTTTGATTGTATGTTTTTCCGGCACCAGATAGCCTTGATCTGAACCCGTAACCCTAAACACTACGAAGTTTTGTTCCTTAACCGGCGGTGCAGCCGGCTTTTCCTCAGGTTTAGAAAAATTACAACCGCTTACCAAAAAACATAATGCCAACAAGGGCGTTATAATCCACTTAAACCATTTCATCATTGACCACCTCCGGCTTCAGCGAAGTAATCTTCTATACCGTCGGCAATCGCCTTGGCTATTTTGGTTTGGAACCAGTTGCTGCGCAATAGTTTTTCTTCCTTTTCATTGCTGATGAATGCCATCTCCACAAGAACTGTCGGCATGCTGCTGCGTTTATTGACATAGAAGGACGCCTGACGCACGCCCAAGTCATCAAGTCCGAATTTCTTAGTTAAGTCTTCCTGAATTGCGGCAGCCGCCATTTTATCGTAATCTGTTTTGGGGAAGAAATAAGTGCTCATGCCTCCCACCTTGCGGTTTGCGGAAGCGTTACAATGCAGGCTGACAAAAAGATCTGCTTCATTGGCCTGGGCGACATCGACACGCGCCTGTAACTCCTGGGCGTCAGTGGCATCGAGACCAAAAACATCTTTATCAGTCGTTCTCGTCATAGTCACCCTTGCCCCCTTTTCGAGCAAGTATTCCCGCAACTTTTCTGCGACCTTCAGGTTAATATCCTTTTCTTTTGTACCTTTTTTGCCAATAGCTCCCGGGTCTGTACCACCATGTCCAGGATCAATGGTAACCATCTTACCGCTTAACCCTCCCGTGACTTTAAAAGTCGGCTTTACGGGAGCCTGCGGTATTATGACATCTCCGTTCGCCGGTTTAAAGGCATTTGCCTTATTGGCATTGGCTATATCAATAACAATCCTGTCCGGACGTTTGGTAACCGGATCCTTCTTCAATACGAAAATTTTGTAATCATTACTTGCCAACTTGCGGGTCAAAGGCAGTGCGAGCATTGTCTTCGCTCCTTCTGACTGCAACTCCAAATGATTAATAGTATCACTTTTCACCTTGTAGTCTTTCGAAACATAGGGTTTAAGACCGCCATCTACCGCCACCAACAAGGAATCATCCTTTAAAACAACTTTAGCGTCAGTCGGCCCGGTACAGTCCAGAACTACGCGGAACACATTTTCCTTACTTACTCCCCAATGAAGTGCTGTAATCTCCGTTCCCGACGCTTCTGCCATTGCATTTGCGCCGAAACTAAATAAAATTACGAAAAAAATCAAAAGTCTTCTTAGCAATTCGGACTCACCTCTTTTCCAACTATATGCACATAGATTTTACCACCTGTACTACCTGCTTGTAAACAAATCAAACCTGCTGCAGCAGCTCCCGCAGAAGCTTCTGCGTAGTATGCAGTGCCTTTTGCGTCGCTTTTTCATCCTTTTTTATCGTTATTGACAGCACATCACCTTCCCGCAATTCTTCCGGCAATAAATCTTTCGGCCAGTTGATTACAGTCCCATCTTCACCATAAAGCAGGACAGCCTTTGTGCCTTCAACCCGATCAAGCACAACTTCGATTTTCATTGTTCCTCCTCCGCCTTTTGTCTGGCATACGGCAAATTTTCGCTAATTTGACCGGCTGCCAAACCTATTTTGCCATTTTCAGCTGCTAAATCACCCGCCAAGCCATGGAGATAAACGCCAACGACAGCGGCATCTTCGGCAGAAAGTCCCTGTCCAAGCAATGCCACAATCACCCCTGTGAGCACATCGCCGCAACCTCCCGTCGCCATGCCCTCGTTACCGGTACTGTTGACATAGGTGAAGCCTGCCGGAGTAGCGATAACGGTCGGAGCCCCTTTGAGCACTACTACTGCCTGCCATTGAGCTGCGTAACGCGAAGCTATGGTCAGACGCTCTTCATCGATTGCTGCGGCGGTAGCGCCAACCAATCTTGCCATCTCAGCCGGATGCGGCGTAATTACTTTTTCCGACTTCATCGCGGCTAATATATCTGTATGCCCAATCAAAGCCGTCAAAGCGTCAGCATCAATTACCATAGGAATACGGCAATTCTTTAATATATCGCGGATAACTTCTTGCGTAGCCTCTGAAGTACCCAGGCCCGGCCCAATAGCCAAAGCATCACAGTTTTCCGTCCAATGACGGATATCACCGACAGCTCCACCGCCCAAAACACCGGGGAGTCGCTCGATCAAGCCATGAACCATTACCTCTGTCAATTTAGCGGCCAGAATATTTTGCGAACTCAAAGGCGTCAATAATGTCACAAGTCCCGCACCGGACTTA
This sequence comes from Negativicutes bacterium, assembly GCA_009930275.1. Next base: position 47,110 of record RZYP01000006.1, on the reverse strand, counting down.
ACAGCTGCATAACTGCTGAGCGCCGCCGCACCGGTAAAGCCCGGTGAACCGGCCACAACTGCTACCCGGCCTGCTGCTCCTTTATGGGCATTTCGCTGACGCTGCGGTAATTTTTCTTTAATCAAGTCGGGCGTTACAAGTTCATTCCTACTACCCGCAGCAAATAAAAGGTTCCCGGGAATCCCGATTTCAGCTACCATGACTTCGCCGGCATGCTCTGCTCCGGGATACAGATATAATCCTGGCTTTGGTGCAGCAAGTGTAACCGTTACATCGGCTTGCACCGCACCTTTAGCAGCTTTACCGGTATCAGGCTCCACGCCGCTGGGAATATCAATGGCGAGAACAGGAGCAGCAAAGGTATTCACCAACTCTGTCGCCCGCAAAAAACTCTGGCTTAATTCTCCATGGAAACCTGTCCCCAGTAAACCGTCAATTATCAAATCCGCCATTTTACCCAATATTGCCGCCTTATCCCAATCCTGGTCAGTGCTAAGGGTAACGATAAGCAGCTGGCATTTTTGCAAAATTTCCAGCTGCTGTAAGGCATCACCACCATATGATGCCGGATCAGCCAGTAAAACCACGGTCACATCGGCGCCCCTGTTAAGCAGCATCCTTGCTGCCGCAAAGCCATCACCGGCATTGTTGCCCTTGCCGGCAAAGATTACTATTCTTTTCTCTACACAATCATTCAGCAGTCTTTCCGCCACCATGGCCACAGCCCGGCCGGCGTTTTCCATCAATAAAAGGCCCGGCAGATTAAAGTCTTTTATCGCTGCCGTATCTATCTGTTTCATCTCTTCTGCTAGCAATAGCCTCATTCATTATCACCTTCCAAAACAACTTGAGCCAATCCGTATTCTTTAGTGTGGCTGAGAGATAAATGATAATATTTGCATCCCAGGTCCTCGGCCATTTTTTGAAAATGCCCGCCAAACTTGATTGTGGGCTTGCCCAATTCATCATTAAATACTTCTACATCCCGCATGCTTGCATGACGAAAACCTGTGCCAAGAGCCTTTGCCGCGGCTTCTTTCGCTGCAAACCTAGCGGCAAAGCTCATAGTTTGCTGGCGGCCTCTTGCCAGGCAATAATCAATTTCCGCCTGTGTATACACCCGCTGTAAGAAACGCGGATTTTCAATTGCTTTTTTTATTCTCGCCACTTCCACAAGATCGCAGCCTGTTCCTATAATCACAGTTAAACCCTTCCCTTTTTGCCAAGTCTTTGTGGTTTAACAATAAACCTATCCACTTTTTACTATTCTATTTTTTTCTTTAAATACCTGCTCGCAGCCGCAGTTAAGCCTTCTTGAAATTCTTTCTTGTGTTAAAACAGTGATAGTGGGCATCAAGAGTTTTAAACAGGCTTAGGCTCTCTGTTTATGCGCTCTTTGCAAAAAGAAAAGTTGCCTTTAGATCGCTTCGCAGCGCCTCTAACGACAACTAATCCTTTATGATTTTTTTGTGAACTTATTGTGACTTGTCACCCTCAGTTTCATAAGGCCAGCCGGTCATGCCTCCTTCAAGGCTTTGTACATTTTCGTAACCAAGACTTCTCATAATGGTTTCAGCCTCATAACCACGCAGGTCAATCTGGCAGGAACAGACAAGTTTGGCCTTTTTGTCCGGCAATACGTTTTCTGCTTCACTACGGATTTTATGAAGAGGCAGGTTGATAATATTGGCACAACCGGAAATCCTGTTAGCAGCGAACTCCTGTGGTGTGCGTACGTCAACCAAAGTATAAGCTGCGTCGCCTTTAATCTTTTGAAAATCTTTAGGGTTAATTCCACGCAGCCTTCCTGCCAGTTTGTTCATTAATACATTGGCAGCTGTAGAAACGTTATCTATTGGCCCGTTGAAAGGTGGGGCATAACCATAGTCTATATTGCTGAGATCCTCCACCTTGGCCCCAAAAGCCATCGTAGTTGCGATGGCATCGATCCGTTTATCCACTCCGCCTGTACCTACGGCCTGTGCTCCGATAACACGATGAGTATCGACTTCCGCCAGCAGTTTCAAAATCAAACGATTAGCACCCGGCATATAACCAAGGCGGTCAAAACCCGGTACAACAACTGCTTCAAATTTAATACCGGCCTTGGCGGCACTGGTTTCGTTCAAACCCGTGCTGCCAGCCTGCCAGTTCAAAATCTGACAAAGACCAGTATTAAGGATACCCGGATACTTAATTTCATCACCGACAATATTATCGGCAATGACTTTGCCATGCTTATTAGCAGTAGACCCCATTGGTGTGAAAAGCTTTGCTTTACTTATGATATTGGTATTTTCAGCACAATCGCCACCGGCATAAATATCGGTGTCGCTGGTCTGGAGATATTCATTGACGGCAATACAACCGCTTGGACCAATGAGCAATCCCGCTTCACGAGCCAGCTCGATATTTGGTCTTACGCCAACAGCAACAATTACCATTTGCGCAGGTATTGTCCTTTTATCAGTCTTAACAGCAGTAACTCTGTCTGTTCCTTCTATCGCAATAGTTTTTTCGTTAAGATAAAGATTGATACCGGCTTTGAGAACCGGTTTCTGCACCAAATCAGCAAGCTCTTTATCCAACATCTGTGGCAATATCCGGTCCTGCATTTCTACAACGCTAACCTTGATGCCTTGTTTATGAAAAGCCTCTGCCAACTCCATGCCAACCAGACCGGCACCAATGACAACGGCATCCGTTATCTTATTGGCAGACATTTCGTCCTTGACTGCATGCACGTCCCAAGGAAACCAGAAATTGTGTACCCCGTTAAGTCCAGCGCCTGGAATTGGTAATTTAACAGGGGTAGAACCTGTTGCCAATACCAATTTATCATAAGGCATCACTTTGGTTTCGCCGGTATCCTTGTTCAGATAAGTAACAGTATGTTCACTGCGATTAATGGCCAACGCTTCGTGCCTGACCAGCACTTCCACTCCTTTTACTTCTTTAAAAAATACGGCATCACGCAGACCCTGAGGGCTATTGGTGAAGCAACAAAAGTCTTTCACATCGCCACCGATGTAATACGGGAAACCACAAGCTCCGTAACTAACTTCGCTGCCACGCTCCAAAACTACGATTTCCGCGGTTTTATCCCTTCGGCGCAATCTGGACGCCGTCTTCATGCCGGCGGCAACTCCGCCGATAATCACAACTTTCTTTTTCATCCTCGTCCCTCCTAAATGCTTGGCATTTCTCTCTTTCTCCATTATAACCGCAAAAAGTCCCGGTTTCAATGAAACCGGGACCAGGTAATTTAGTTTTGTTTGATCAGGTCGATATTACCATTCTTCACGACTACTTCTATACTTTCACCGTTTTTAATCTCGCCGGCCACAATTTTCTTGCCGAGAATAGTCTCTACGGTATGCACGATGAGTCGTTTCAGCGGTCTTGCGCCAAAAGCAATATCAAAGCCAGCGGAAGCCAGGTATTCGACCGCTTCATCAGTGTAAGAGAGCCTGAGTTCAAGTTGGTTGTTCAATCGTTCACCAAGTTCGTCCAGAACAAGTTTCACGATATCCTTGATCTGACCTTGTCCAAGGGCCTGGAATACCACGATGTCGTCGACACGATTGAGGAATTCCGGTCGGAAAAAGTTCATCAGCAGGTTTTGAATTTCTTCGCGCGAAATCTGCCCTTGCTTTTTAAGAATGTCGGCAGAGCCAAGGTTGCTGGTCATAATAATCAAGGTGTTCTTGAAGTCAACATTGCGCCCCTGCCCGTCGGTCAGGCGACCATCATCCAAAACTTGCAGCAGTACGTTGAAAACATCGGCATGCGCCTTTTCAATTTCATCCAAAAGGATTACCGCGTAAGGATGACGTCTGACAGCCTCCGTTAGTTGCCCGCCCTCTTCATAACCGACATAACCGGGAGGCGCCCCAATCAGCCTTGAAACAGTATGTTTCTCCATATATTCACTCATGTCGATACGCACCATGTTGCGCTCGTCGTCGAAAAGCACCTCTGCCAGTGCCTTAGCCAGCTCAGTCTTGCCAACGCCGGTAGGTCCCAGGAAAATAAATGAGCCAATTGGCCTGGAGGGATCCTTGATGCCGGCGCGGGCACGTACGACGGCTTCACTAACCGCCTTCACAGCCTCATCCTGACCGACAACTCGTTTATGCAATATTTCTTCCAGATGAACGAGCTTGTCTCTTTCGCCTTCGAGCAGCCTCTGGACAGGAATCCCGGTCCAGGTGCTGACAACTCTGGAAATATCATCTTCGTCTACTTCTTCCTTCAGGAGGAGCTCGCCATCGCCGCCAGCTTTGCCGGACTCCAGCTCTTCAAGCTTTTTCTCGAGATCAGGCAAGCGTCCATATTTAAGTTCTGCCAACTTATTAAGATTATAATCGCGTTCGGCGGTTTCCATCTCCTGCTTTACTTCGTCAATTTCTCTTTTTACTTCACGAACTTTGGCAATAGCGGACTTTTCTTTGTCCCAACGCGCCGTGAGCTCGTCGTTGGCCTTCTTCAGCTCCGCGAGCTCTTCCTCGAGTTTCTTCATTCTCTCTTTCGACTGCTGGTCAGTTTCTTTACTTAGCGCTTGCGCCTCAATTTCCAATTGGAGGATACGACGCTTGCTTTCATCAAGTTCAGCCGGCAGGGAGTCTATTTCCGTCCGTAGGCGTGCTGATGCTTCATCAACCAAGTCGATAGCCTTGTCTGGCAAAAATCTGTCGTTAATATAGCGGTTGGACAGAACTGCCGCTGCTACCAACGCCGCGTCCTTAATCCTCACGCCATGATGCACTTCATATCTTTCCTTCAAGCCACGCAGAATAGAGATAGTATCCTCAACACTCGGCTGTTTGACCATTACAGGCTGGAAACGGCGTTCCAACGCACTGTCCTTCTCGATATATTTTCGGTACTCATTCAAAGTAGTCGCGCCAATGCACCTTAGCTCGCCGCGGGCAAGCATTGGTTTAAGGATATTTCCTGCATCCATTGCACCCTCCGCAGCTCCGGCACCTACTACTGTGTGCAGTTCGTCAATGAACATAATGATCTGACCGGCAGAATCGGAAACGGCCTTCAGCACTTTTTTCAAGCGTTCCTCGAATTCTCCCCGAAACTTGGCGCCGGCAACAAGTGATGCTAAATCAAGTGCATAGAGCATCTTGTTTTTCAGCATTTCCGGAACATCGCCCGAAACAATCCTGCGTGCCAATCCTTCAACGATTGCGGTTTTACCTACGCCCGGTTCACCTATCAAAACAGGGTTGTTCTTCTTGCGGCGCGACAGTATTTCGATTGTCCTGCGAATCTCCTCGTCACGTCCTATGACTGGATCCAAATCCCCTTTTCTTGCTTTTTCGGTCAGGTCCTGACCGTATTTTTCCAATGTTTTTTGGTTTTCTTCATCGCCTTTGCCGCTAACATATTGCATGTAAAGTGCCGTTACCTTTCTTTTGTCGATACCATATTTTTTGCATAAAGCCACTACGTCGCTGTCGCCGTCTTCGGCCAAAGCGCCTACAAGATTGGCGATATTAATCTCATTTTCTCCGGCTTCTTTTTCAGCTAATCCGAGAACGCGCGCCAGTCCCATGCTCATGCGCAAAGCATCCTGTCCCTTGACCTGGGGAATCTTGCGCAACAAATCTTTTGTTTCCTGCGTAAAACTTTTCTCATCAATCTTCAAGCTCTGCAACAAAAATTTAAAAAAGCCATCCTGTCCGCACAAAGACGCCAGGATATGAATTGTACTGAGTTCCTGATTATAATTCATGACCGCCTGTTGCTGCGCGGCTTCCAATAAAGTTCTTACTTCATCACTGTAACGCTCTTCTCTCATAACTTCCACACCTCCAAAAATGTATTTTTCTTATAAAATATGCTTTTTTTCTTTAAACCAGGTTATTCGACCCACCCGTCTAAGGCAACAAGCGAGCCAGACATATGCGGTGTGAACCGCTTTCTGTTTTTATTCTAAAACCAAAAGGTCAAAAAGTCAAACGATATTTTTCAAGAGCTTTTTCTTGACAAGAAGTACCTCGCGTGACACAATATTACATATTCTTAAAAAGAAGGGATAAATTTGACTACAAGTTCACTATTGACAGGCTTCGCCTGTATTCTGCTTATTCAGTTCGCGAGCACATTATTGGTCGGCCTGCTGGGCCTTAATTTCCCGCCAGCGTTGCTGGGCATGATTCTTCTCGCTATTTTATTGCTGACTAAGTCGCTATGCATCTCAACGGTGGAAGACACCTGCACCCTGCTCCTGGAAAAGATGGGCATGCTCTTCGTACCAGCCGGTGTAAGCATCCTGCTCTACACTGAAACCATCGCCAAAGAAAGCCTTGCCATCTTCGCAACAATCATCATAAGTTCAATGATTGTCATGATTGTCACCGGCCTTACGGTAGATTTCATGTTGAAAAGAAGTGAGGTGAAAAAATGATGCCGGACATATTAGTCAATTCACCACTTTTAGGTCTGACAGTAACACTGATTGCCTATAAGTTTGGTGAACGCATCGTGGAACGTTTTAACCTGACTTTCTTACCGCCGCTTTTAACAGCCTGCGCTATATTGATGGCAGTAATAAGCTTCACACCTCTATTTACCTATGAGCAATATGCAGTTGGCGGCTCTATCATTAATTTCTTGCTAGGTCCAGCTACCGTTGCCTTGGCACTTCCTTTAGTGCGTAACTTCAAAATCTTGTGCCAACATTACAAGATACTGCTGAGTGGTGCTCTCGTCGGCACCTTGTCCGGCGTTATTTCGATAATTCTGTGCGCCAGATTCTTCGGTGCTTCTGAAACCATCATCATTTCCCTTATTCCCAAGTCGGTAACCACCCCGATTGCCATGGACATATCGGCCGGTCTTGGTGGAATACCTCCACTAACTGCCGCCTGCGTTATTTTTACCGGAATCTTCGGAGCGATGTGCGGCCACAGAATTCTCGCCTTATGCGGAGTCAAGAACGATATTTCCATTGGTCTTGCTATAGGAGCCTCCAGCCATGCTCTCGGAGTCAGCACCTGCATTTCTAAAAGCAGTCTGCAGGTTGCAATCGGCAGTTTGGCTATTGCTCTCGTCGGCATTGCTACAGCGCTCTTGGCTGGTCCGATTTTCAAAGTACTGGGTTGATTTTTGCTGCTATCTTGAATGAAAAACAGCCACGATAGTCTAAAAGCCACAGCGTTAAAAAACGCTGTGGCTTTTATTGTTTATTCTTTTTTCTTATTCTTCAACGCATCAAGCAGACGGAACCAACTTTTTTGCACCTTGCGCCAAGCACCTGGCATCTCTGATAAACGCCACCCGATTAACAAACCTGCATCGCGGTAAAGAACGCGGCTGCTGCTGCCTTGCAAAAAGGCAAGAATATCTTTGTGCCCGTAAATATCGAAATTTAAAATTTTCAACTGTCGATACAGATCTTTCATAAAGCCGAAGGTCTGTTTATCCAATGTGCCCATTTTAATGCTGCGGCGCACCAAAACCATGACTTCGATAACTTTTCTCATTTCTCGGGCTGTTTCTTCTTCCATCAGCTCGCTTTTGAATTCAAAAGCCAGTAGCATTTTATGCCATTCTTTAAAACGACAGATCGAGAACTGCTCCAATTCAATAAATTCAGCGCCTTGCCAACTTGAGTTTTCCGTCCAAGCCAGCATTTTGAACATACCGTGCGCATAAAGTCCGCTTTCGACTTGTTTTTTTATTTCCTTCATGATTTCCTGTTTGCGTTCCTCCAAACGCCCGGTCAAAACATTATTACGCAAAATAGTGCCCGTCTTCTTATAAACTTTATTCCACTGCCTCATGAATCTCTTCAAAACATACAGATCACGCAAAGGCGTTATTATTTCTGCCAGAAAGCCATGAAAATAATCAAAATCTTTGGGATCTATCAGCGGTTTGATAAAGTTGACAACAGCACGCAGTCGTTTAACCCTGTTCAGCAAAATTCTGTCGGCGTCTTCCAGTCCGGCTGCCTCAAGCAACGCGTTTTGCGCTTCCAAAATAACCCCGATGTCGTAAAAAATAAGTTTTTTAAATTCTTTTTCAACATTGCCGTCACGATCTATTTTGACGCCCTTATCTTCGATATCTGAATAGTCCCCGCCATTGGCAAGCAAGTCAATGCCACGTTTAAATTTGCTGCGTGCCTCAATAAAGAGCGGCACGTCCTCGGCCAACTTAGCCACAAATTCAAATAAGTCACCCTTACTTCCCTTGACAATCTCAAACTCAATTTCCTCAATCTTTTCTTTTTTCTTTCCTAAAACTATATTGCCCTCGTCAGCAGCCATTTCCAGCAGAGTTTCCGGCGTAATCTGCAACATACGTGTCTTTCTGTTTATCAATACTTTGAATAATACCTGCAGTTCTTCCCCCGCTAAAAGCCGCTGCAAATCTTTTTCCAGACCGAGCTCGGAAAACCCCTCCAGAGTTGGGTTGAGGCCTGACACCGGCACATTATATTCTTGTCTTTCCGTGAAACCGCTTTGCGATGATGCTTGCGTCTTAATGGTCGCGACATAACCCTCGCCGACCTTGCGGATGCGGTAGGCCATACCTTCATGAAACAACTTGTAGCTGGCCGTATCATAATAATAATTTTCGAGTTCATGCTCTTGCAGACTTTCAGGTACCATTGCTTCCTGCAAAATCGATGATTCCAATATTTTTTTCAGGCTCTCCTCGGTAACGGAAAGTTTCATTTCCATCTCTGTCGTATTATCCAATATATACACCCCGCCTTTGCAAAATATTTGTTTTATCCCCGAACGTCCGTAAAAATTATTTCTGCTTCTTCTAAAGTGAAAATTTTGGGCTCTAATTCGCGTAAGTCTTCAATGCGCCAGCCTTTACCCTGCTCCTCCAATTTCTGCAGCGCCTCCTCCAAGGTATTAGCCGCAACAATTGCCAGGGCATCCAGATAAAATTCCCGATTTACACAGGGCTCCTGAATCATGCTATGGCTATGATAGGTCCTGTTGTGCCGCCACAAATAAATGTTCATAGCCGCTCCTCCCTTTTAAAGTCGCTTGTGTTCATCACTGACAAACCACCAGATAAGAGGTATGCCAAAAGCAATAACCGTAATTACAACTGCTGCTGACATCCCAACAGTCCTACTCACGAAAGAGTCCGCCAAAAAGTTATACGCAATAGCTCCCGGCAGCATACCAACGACCGTCGCTGCTGCATAAGGCAGATATTTCATGCTGCTGCTGCCGGCCATAATGCTGACCGGATCATAGGGAAAGATAGGGACTGTTCTCAGCCAAAACATACGAATGAAAGAACGATCGTCAGATAAATAGCCGTCCAATCGCTCGCCCCATCGCCCGCCGAAACGTTTCAGCAGGCTCTGATTGCTGCCTAGCAGCCTTGCCAGCCAGAAACAAACGCTGGCGTTAGCCAATCCTCCTAAAATCAGGTATAAGATACCCCACCACGGCCCAAATAAAAGACCGGCACTCATATTCAAAAGCAGGCTGGGGAAAAAGAGGAAAGGTCTTACTGCATAAAGAGCAATATAAACCAACGGTCCAAAAACGCCAAAACCTGCAACCCATCGCCGTACTGCATCAACCGAGTCCGGCCTGAAGACCAGCGAAGATGTGTTGAGCCAACACAATACCAGCAAAGCTGATGTGACAATAAAAAGACTTTTTTTATACTCGTCAATAAAAACCAGGATATTTTGCTGCAAATCCATCACCTATACGTTTCTGCTTTCTTTTCCTAATATCTTATTATTTTTTAGGCAAAGTTGCAAATAAAAAGCGGTTCCGCTTTTGCGAAACCGCTTCGAGTCAGTTCTATTTCTTCTTTTTGCCCAAATAGGCCTCTCTGATTTGAGGATTCTCCAGAAGTTCCTGTCCCGCTCCCTCCAGGGTTATCCTGCCCGTTTCGAGAACATAGGCCCAATCAGCAATTTTCAAAGCCATATTAGCATTTTGCTCGATCAACAAAATCGTCATACCGTTAGCATTGATTTCTTTAATAATACGGAAAATATCTTTGATAACCAGAGGCGCCAAACCCAAGGATGGCTCGTCCATCATAATCAGCTTTGGCCTGGACATCAAGGCTCTGCCAACTGCCAGCATCTGCTGTTCGCCGCCGGAAAGCGTTCCTGCCAATTGCCAGTTGCGTTCCTGTAATCTTGGAAACATGCTGTAAATCCATTCAATGTCTTTTTCGATCTCAGCATTATCGTTACGCATATAGGCACCGATTTTGAGATTTTCCAAAACAGTAAGATTTGAAAAAACACGACGACCTTCGGGCACAAGCGTAATCCCCGTTGTTACTATCTTCTGGGAATTAAGACCGGTGATTTCATTGCTATTGTAAGAAATCTTACCTGACTGCGGCTTGACCAAACCAATAATAGTACGCAGCAAAGTACTTTTGCCGGCACCGTTAGCACCAATCAAAGTTATGATCTTACCATCAGGAACATTCACTGAAATACCTTTGAGAGCCTCGATGCCGCCGTAAGAAACGACCAGATTTTCAATCTTAAGCATCTTCTTCCACCCCCAAATAAGCCGTAATAACCCGCTCATTATTCTGAATTTCCAGCGGTGTACCGCTGGCGATCATTTCGCCGAAATCCAAAACATAAATGCGGTCGGAAATATCCATAACTAATTCCATGTGATGTTCAATCATGAAGATGGTCAGATTATATTCGTCACGGATTTGTCTGATGAACTCTGTGAGCTCCTCGGTCTCTTTCGGGTTCATACCAGCCGCCGGTTCGTCGAGCAATAACAGGCGCGGGCTTGTTGCCAAAGCGCGCACTATTTCCAGATGCCTCTGCTGACCATAAGGCAACGAAAAGGCTTTCTCCTCACGCAAATCCCACAAATTAACTTTTCTCAGAAGTTCTTCAACTTCTGCTTCCGCCTGACGTTGTTCAGCATTATAATGCGGCAGATGCAATGCGGCAGACATAAAATCTGCCTGCAAATGCAAATGCTTGGCAATCATAACATTTTCGTAAACGGAAAGTTCCTTAAACAAACGAATATTTTGGAAAGTACGCGCTATACCCAGTTTAGCAATTGCGCTGGGCTTCTTGCCGGTTATTTGGATATCTCCACCCTCGGCATCAGTATAAATAACATTGCCGCTGGTTGGGGTATAAACCCCCGTTATCATATTGAAAGCAGTAGTCTTACCTGCGCCATTAGGCCCAATAAGCGCTACTATTTCGTGTTCGTTAATTTCTATTTGCAGGTTATTAACGGCAACAACGCCGCCGAAACGCATCGTGATTCCGTCAGTTCTTAAAATTGTCATGCTTTACGCGCTCCTTTCCGTCTGAAAAAACTGAAAGGGTTCTTGCAGAAGGCAATAAATTTATCCCACGTAAACTCTCTGGTACCCATAATACCGTGTCGCCAGAAAAGAACGAGAACCATCAGCAAAACGGAGAAAATAACCATGCGGAAGCCAGGTCTAAACAACGGTATAGCCATGCCGAACAAATCAAACGGCTCGTCGAAAACACGCAGAAACTCAAGACCTGCCGTAACAAGAATAGCGCCAAGCATGCTGCCCGTGATGCTGCCCATGCCACCCAACACTATAATTAAAAGGAAATTATAAGTCAAAGTAAACAGGAAATTCTTCGGATCGACAGTTCCTAATAATGCTCCGTAAAGGCCGCCGCCGATGCCCGCAAAGAAGGCGCTGATCATAAAAGCCAGGCATTTGTGTTTGAACAAATCAATACCCATGGCTTCGGCTGCTATTTCATCTTCTCTGATAGCTTTGAAGGCACGCCCATAGGAGGAATTTACCAGCGCCGTGATAAAGATGAAAATTGCGGCCGTAAAAATGAAAATGTATCTCACATCATTAAGCGGAGGGATATCCTTGATACCGAGAGCACCATTAGTAATGGTCTGGGCATTAGTTATAACAATACGGATAATCTCTGAAAAACCAAGGGTCGCTACCGCAAGGTAGTCGCCGCGCAGTCTCAGCACAGGCGTTCCAATCATAAAAGCTACCAGTGCCGCTAACAAGCCGCCGATAATCAAGGCCAGCCACAGCGGCATATAGATTTCAGCAATCAGTGGATTCATTGGGGCAGCGTAAAAAACAGCCGGACGCAGTGCAACAGGTACCGTAAAAATACCTACAACATAGGCGCCGATAGCCATAAAGCCCGCTTGGCCCAGTGAGAATTGTCCTGTAAAACCGTTAGTAAGGTTCATCGAGAGGCCGATAATGGCATAAACCATGCACAGATTAACTATTCTGCGGATGTAAGAGTCCGTTTCAAAATTGACATACCAGGCAAGTGCGAAAAAACCTATCAATAATATAATTGTTAGTATCAAATTTCTCTTATTCGCCATGATCACACCTTCTCCGTTGTTTTTTCGCCTAGAAGGCCTGTCGGCTTATAGAACAGTATGATAATCAAAACGATGAAGGCAAAGGCATCACGATAACCGGAAAGCTGTGGGAAGAAAGCGACAATCAGAATTTCGCCCAAACCAAGAATAAAGCCACCAAGAACAGCGCCCTTGATATTGCCGACGCCGCCGATAACAGCGGCAATAAAACATTTCAAACCAGGCATTACGCCCAACATCGGTGTAATTCCCGGATAACGTATGCCCCACATAATAGCGCCAATGGCCGCCAGAATAGAACCGATAGCAAAAGTGATAGAAATTACATTGTCAATATTTATACCCATAACGCGTGCAATTTCGTAATCTTTGGAAACAGCCCGCATCGACATGCCAATTTTGGTATGATTAACAATATGCAGCAATACAAACAGACAAAGCATAGTTATCACTGGGATAACCAAGCTGATAGCCTGCACCTGCACACCGGCGATGTCAATATTTTGTGATAACAATTCAATATTAGGAAAACGCAGGGGCCTGCCGCTGAAAAGATAATTAGCCAAGTTTTCCAGCAGGAAGGATGCGCCGATAGCCGAAATCAGAACAGAGTTTTTTGGAGCATCGCGCAAGGGGCGATAAGCTGTACGTTCAATAACCACACCTAAAAATGCGGTAGCAATGATAACACCTACAAAGGTAAGATACCAGGGAATGTTAAAGACTGTAATACCAAAGAAAGCAAAATAGCAAGCCATCATAACGATATCACCATGCGCAAAGTTAATCATCAGTAAAATGCCATAAACCATCGTATAACCGATGGCGATCATGGCATACAAGCTGCCCAGTGATATTCCGTTAACCATATGCTGCGCAAAACTTGCGCCGGACATATTAAAAATTGCTTGGAAAAATTCCATTATTTACACCACCATACATATTTGAAAAAAGAATTGCTTCCTTCCCTTGGGAAGGAAGCACAAGTAGCAATCAGGGTAAAAGCATATTTATTTTACGTCAACAAAATCCAAATATTTGAATTTGCCATCTTTAACAGTTTTAATGATTGCTGCTTTAATAGCATCGCCATTCTTATCAAGGGTCGTTTTGCCGGTTACAGTCTCAAGATCTTTTGTTTGAGCGATTGCATCACGAATCTTTACAGAATCGGTTGCTGTGCCGGCACGTTTGATGCCGTCGATGGCAATAAGATAAGCATCATAAGCCAAAGCAGTAAGGGCTGACGGTTCACCTTTATATTCCTTCACATAAGCATCCAGGAATTTCTTAGCCTCTGCTGTTGTTGCTTTTTCACGATCAAAAGCTGTAGAAAGGCTTGCACCTTCAACATCCTTGCCGCCAACATCAATAAACTCTTGAGTTTCCCAGGTATCGCCGCCAAGGAAAGGAACAGTCAAGCCAAGTTGACGGCCTTGTTTGATGAGCAGCGCGGACTCAGTGAAGTTACCGGGAGCAAAAATCACATCAGGATTTTTGGCTTTGATGTTCGTCAAAATAGCGGAGAAATCTTTGTCTCCTGTTTGATAGTTAGCTACTTCGATTATGCTGTCAGGCGAGCCTGTCAGTTTCACAAAAGCTTCTTTGAAGAATTTAGCAAGACCAACGGCGTAGTCGTTGGATACTTCTTGAATGACAGCAACTTTTCTGGCACCATTCTTATAAGCATAGTTAGCCATGACAGTTCCTTGGAACGGGTCAATGAAACAAGCACGGAAATAGTAGTCGTTGTTAGCTGTTACCTGCGGATTAGTGCAGCTGGTGCCAACAGCGGGAATCTTGTTTTCCTTAACAATATTGCCGGCAGCCATAGCCAAAGAAGAACCATAGGTACCTATGATAACTTTTACTTTATCCTTTTCAATCAGGCGGGCAGCTACGGAAGCAGCCTCCGCTTTGTCGGATTTGTTATCTGCTATAACAAGTTCGACTTTTTTGCCGAGTACTTCAGGATGCAATTTATTAGCTAATTTAATACCGCGTAATTCCAATTCGCCACCTGCTGCGTTGTCCCCTGTCAGCGGTTCGAATACGCCAATCTTAATTACATCTGATTTTGCGGCATCTTTCTTCTCGCCACCGCAACCGGCTAACATACCGACTGCAAATGTTGAGGCCAATAAAACTGATAGAATCTTTTTCACAACTATCTTCCCCTTTATTGTTTTTTTGTAATGCACACCTCACTAATTGCCCATAATTATAGCACGCTGTTAAAAGCATTACAATATCACAAAAAAATCACATTTAATTACACTTTTTAGCTGGTGTTTTGACCATTTTTGTATATCTGTCATTTTTCAGTAGTATACCAGTCAAGGTCAAACATAGCATTTGTGTGCGCAGGGAGGACAACGCGAAAAACATTCACTTTTTTTGTCCTTTCTACAAGGACGGATATATCTAAAGATTTGCAGAATCCATACCTATTTTTTTGCGGCTTCTCTGGTTGCACGGAGATAGTCAGTCACCAGGCGCGTACACTCTTCAAAAGTAACCAGTCCCGTCTTCATGTTTTTCTCCAAGAAAGGCAATAGCTTTTCCAATTTTTCCTTTTTATCGATAATTTCCAGCACTATCGGAAGATTGGACGGTTCCGAAAACCTGATCAATGGTTTGCTGGCAAGACCTCGCATCTCTGTTGCATAGCCTTCAATACATTTAAATACCGTGCCGCCTGCAATCTCAAGCTGCCTCGCTTCATCTATGATGGCCTTATAAAGTGGCTTGTCCTGGTAATAAGTATCCTCGGCAGTATAAATTTTCAAAATCCATATTTTTTCAAATTCCATTGCCATAACCAATCACCTGCTTTCCTTATCTTCTTACCTAGATTCTAACACAGACGACAAGGGGTT
This sequence comes from Negativicutes bacterium, assembly GCA_009930275.1. The sequence continues at coordinate 31,863 of RZYP01000006.1, read as the reverse complement.
CATAAGAAATTTCTTTGCTCTTAATTTTTATCTTGGAGCACTTCGTTCATGCTTCCTGTCCGATATCCCTTGATATCAATCGCAGTATAGGCAAATCCTAGTTTAGTGAAAGCTTCGGCGATTTTTCCCCTCATCTCGAAATTGCTTAATCTGGCAAAGTCCTCTTCCGGCACTTCTATTCTGGCCAGATTGCCGTGGCAGCGTACGCGCATCTGAACAAAGCCCGCGTCTATCAGAAAGTTTTCCGCTTTTTCAATCCTCAAAAGCTTTCCCTTAGTTATTTCTTCGCCATAAGGAATGCGAGAGGCCAGGCAGGCAAAAGAAGGTTTGTCCCAAGTTGGCAGATGCATCGATTTGGACAAGCTCCTTACTTCTTCTTTATTTAGACCTACGGCGCGCAAAGGGCTTTGGACTGCAAGTTCCGCGAGGGCACGAATGCCTGGTCGATAGTCCCCGTCGTCATCAACATTAGACCCGTCAACCACATGGGCTATACCAGCTTTACCCGCCATAGCCTTCAGATTCGTAAACAAAGCTTTTTTGCATAAATAGCAGCGTTCCGGCGGATTAGCCGCGACCCCATTAATTGAAAGTTCATCTACTTCGACAAATTCATGTCGAACACCCAGGCTGCGGGCAAATGTTACGGCCTCTTCGACCTCGCGCCGAGGTACAAAGCCCGATAATATCGTGAAAGCGCTTACATTTTCGCCTAAAGCATCCTTTGCTGCAGCCAAAAGAAATGTGGAGTCGACACCCCCCGAGAAAGCAACAGCTACACTGCCTAAAGTGCATAGATATTCTTTTAGGTTCTCATATTTTTGCTTAAGTTGTTTTTCCATTAAGAGCTCTTCCTTCTTCGCTTTAACCTGAAAAGCAATAAGGCCCCGATAGCGGCAAGCGCCCAGCCACCGGCCTTATAAGGATTAAGATAGGTAACCTGAGCCTGAAGTTCATTATTCTCGCCCATGACCAGCTCCCAGACCAATGTTTTGCCGCCGTCAGGAGTCCTCGTAGCATTACTATTGTCTGCTGCTGTAGGCAGTTTAAGGACGAAACGCAAATTTACCTGCTGCAATAAGTTTTTAATAAGCCATTGGCTTTCTTTGCCGCTTTCCTTATCATTGGAACGCAAATCCAGATGTGTTTTAACTGCTACCGTATCAAACAAAAGTCCCTGCGTGTAAATCACAGCCGGCTTCTTAGTTTCAACGGTGTTATTCGCTTGTTTGCTGTTTGGCTCCTTGTTTTTATGCAATTCAAAGCCACGCATTATTTTAGTCTTATTTACTTCATTCAGACTCGAAAACTGCTTCTTGGCCAGGAACCCTTCCATCTTTTCTTCAGTAACATTTTCCACCTGGAACCCGTCTGCAACAAAATCATCTTTCAGGAAGCCAAGCTGAGAAGCAACTAAAGGTGCGGCGACAATCCTGCATTCTATATTCGCGGAACCAAACCTGGACAGTTCCATAACGACTTCTCCCTTGGCACAACCGGCCAACCCAAGAGCAGTAAGTAAAAAACAAAAGATTATAATTAACTTTTTCATAGTTTTCCTCTCAGCGTTTGCGACTGACCATGTCAACCAAAGCCTGTTCGCGCAGCGCAGTTTTCAATATTTTTCCTGTGGAGTTCTTCGGCAACTGTGCGCAGAAAAAGAATTCGCGCGGGACTTTATATGCGGCCAATCTCTCTAATAAATATTTTCTTATTTCTTTCTTATCCAGTGACGCACCTTCAGTCAGAACCATATAAGCACAAACGGCCTGTCCCCGCAGCTTATCCGGAATGCCTATGACTGCCGCCTCTTCAATGAGCGGATGTGTGTAAAGAACCTCTTCGATTTCCCGCGGATAAATATTTTCACCGCTGGAAATAATCATATCTTTCAGACGGTCAACAATGAAAATATAGCCTTCTTCATCTTTATAAGCTAAATCGCCGGTATGTAGCCAGCCTCCGCGCAGCGTATTTGCTGTTTCTTCAGGCAGGTTCAAGTAGCCAAGCATTACATTATCGCCGCGAACGCACAATTCGCCTACTTCATTGACCCGCGTTTCCTTGCCTTCTTCATCCTGGATCATCACCGTCACCCCAGGGAGTGCAGGACCAATGGAGCCAACTTTTACCTTGGCAGCAGGATTAACCGTTACAACCGGCGAGGCTTCAGATAATCCGTATCCTTCCTGGACGGGCTTGCCGAATTTCTTCCTGAACCCGTCGGCCAGAACCTGCGGCAGTGCCGCCCCGCCACTGATGAAACATCTGATATTGGCAAGTTCATGCGCTTCAGCATTCTTAAAAAATAATTGGATCATTGTCGGTACACCCGCAAAAATATTAACATTATGTTTGGCAATCAAGCCCATCGTATCTTTAAAAATATAGGTTTCCTGGATAACGATGCAGGCGCCATTGAGCAGGAAGCCGTTCACTGAAACCGTCCAGGCAAAGCAATGGTACATCGGCAGCACGCAAAGCCCGATGTCCGAGGGGAAAATAGGAATGACTGCGGTAAACTCTCTGGCATTAGCGACCAGATTTTGATGGCTGAGCATAGCGCCCTTCGGCTTGCCGGTTGTTCCTGACGTGTAGATTATCGTGCAGTTCTCGTTTTCTTCCATAACATAATTTGTTAATTGCTGCGTCGGCGCTTCTTCCATCTCTGTAAAATCAAGCTGCACAAGTTCCCCCAGGTAACCCATTTCCTGCAGTGAATCCGACAGCTCCATTTTTTGCCGGACAATCATTATTTTAATGTCAGCATCCTTAACTATATAAGCTATTTCCCGGGGAGCCAGTTGAAAATTAAACGGCACGACTACGCCGCCGGCGCGGATAACGGCGAAATAGGAGATAATATAATCGGGGCAGTTCTTGCTTAGTAAGCCGACCCTGTCACCTTTTTTTACTCCCTTAGCCTGCAAATATGCCGCCCTGCGGTCAACGTTTTCCCGTAGTTCACCATAAGTCATCTTTTGATCTTTGAATATCAAGGCAACTTGTTCTGCTGGGTGTTCAGCAATAATTTGATAATACAACATGGTTCTCTCTTCTCCCCTTTATTTGTTCATTTTTAGTTTTTCTTTCTCATATTATACAAGACTATTATTTTATTATACACTTTTTTCTATTATTACTTCTTGGCGCTTGCCAGAAATTCCGAAATTATGTAAGATGAAAAAGCAGATTAAATGTTACAAGGAGGATTTTGATATGAACGAACTAAAACCGGGTCTAACCGCTACCGTCAGCGAGACTGTTCTCCACACCAACACTGCTGCCGCCCTTGGCAGTGGCCTTTTAAATGTTTATGCCACACCGGCAATGATTGCCCTCATGGAGAAGGCGGCAGTAGCAACAATTGCTCCTTTTCTTGAAAATAATTACGGCAGCGTCGGCACCAAAATAAATATTTCCCATGACAGCGCCACTTTGCCGGGCAAAATGGTTAAAGCCACAGCAGAGCTGCTGGAAGTTGACGGGCGCCGCCTTGTTTTCAAGGTCAAAGCGGAAGATGAGTTTTGCCTTATCGGACAAGGAATGCATGAAAGATTTATCATCGATAACAAAAAATTCCTGGAAAAACTGCAAAGCAAAGACACTAAAAAATAAAGGTGTTGCCCGAAGGGCAACACCTTTTATCTTAATATGCTTTTTAAAAAAGCCTTCAAACGTTCATTCTTAGGGTTGCCAAAAAGCTCTTCCGGAGTACCTTCTTCCTGTACAATGCCATCGGCCATAAAAATCACCCTCGTGGCAACTTCACGGGCAAACCCCATCTCATGAGTTACGACTATCATGGTCATATTTTCTTCAGCTAAGTTACGCATCGTCTTCAAAACTTCGCCTGTTAATTCCGGGTCCAAGGACGAGGTCGGTTCATCAAAAAGCATGATATCGGGGTTCATCGCCAGAGCTCTGGCAATAGCTACCCTTTGCTGTTGTCCGCCGGAAAGCCTCGTTGGGTAGACGTCCCTTTTCTCATCCAGGCCAACCTTGGCCAGCAGTTCTTCAGCAATGGGAAGTATTTCTTCCCGCGGCATTTTTTTTACAATCATCGGTGCTTCCAACAAGTTGTCAAGAACAGTCATATGCGGGAAAAGATTGAATTGCTGAAAAACCATGCCCATCTTACCGCAGATTCTTCTGGCTTCAGCTTCCTCCACATACTTGCCATCCTTCACCAGATACTCGCCTTCGATAGCGACCGAACCACCGTCGACCGTTTCAAGGCGGTTCAGGCAGCGCAGCAGAGTACTCTTGCCGGATCCGGAAGGGCCGATTATAGCAACAACTTCTCCCTGCTTAAGCTCAAGGCTGATGTCTTTCAACACTTGCAGGTCGCCAAAGTTTTTTTGGACATTTTCCATTTTTACCATTGTTTCGCTCATCACGTCACCTCCTATTCATCATACCTGGCATAGTGCTTCTCCAGCCAATTAAAGACTCGTGTCACTGCAAAAGTCATGACGAGGTAGAACACGCCGGCAATCACAAAGGGTGTCATGTCAAATTCGCGCTGCACAATGGTGCGTGCCGCTCTTAAAAGATCATTCATAGCCAGAACATACACCAGCGAAGTGTCTTTCACCAGAGTTATCGTTTCATTGCCGACAGGCGGCAAAACCCGTTTGACCATCTGCGGCACAATAATCCTGCGCATGGTCTGGACATAGGTAAAGCCCAACGCTCTCGCAGCCTCATACTGTCCTTTGGGTATCGATTGAATACCCGCCCGAAAAATTTCCGCAAAGTAGGCGGCGTAATTCAGCACGAAAGCCAAAACCGCAGCGACGACGTCCGGCAACAAGATGCCGAAGGTAGGCAAGGCGAAATACACAAAAAGCAGCTGCAGCATCAGAGGAGTGCCGCGCATGATCCAATTATATACTTCAACAAATTTGCCTAACGGTTTGATCTTAGAAATGCGCGCCAAAGCCAATAACAAACCCAAAGGCAATGACAATAACAGCGTGATGGCAAACAATTCAATGGTGACAATACTGCCCTCCGCCAATGGGTATATCATTGATAATATCTTTTCCATATAGTTCACACCTATCCGATTTTTTCACACACGCGTATATTATATGCGAAAAATAAGGCCAATGGCAAGCCATTGGCCTCCTGCACCTAATTATTATTTAACAATATCTGAGCCAAACCATTGTTTGGAAATTTTAGCACTGGTACCGTCTTTTTTCATTTCATCCAATACTTTTTGAATATCGGCTTGTAAAGTTTTGTCGTCTAAACGGAAGCCAATACCGAAGTTGCCGATAGGTCCAACCGGTTTTTCAAGAGCGACAAATTTGCCAGGTTTCTTGCCCATATAGTAGCGGCCCACGATTTCGTCAGTAATGATAGCGTCAACACGGCCTGCTTCCATGTCCATCATAGCAGCGATACAATCAGGATATTTTTTAACTTCTTTCAAAGTAGCGCCGAAAGCTTTATCATTTTCCAGGTTTTGTTCAGCAGTGCTTGCGCTTTGCATCCCGATTACTTTGCCAGCCAGGTCTGCCTGTCCTTTAATAGCCGAGCCTGCAGGTACGAAAATCAATTGTTTAGCTTCCATATAAGGTTTGCTGAACAGCATGTTCTTTTTGCGTTCGTCCGTAATATTCAAGCCATTCCAGATGACGTCAATACGGCCGCTTTTGAGTTCAGCTTCTTTACTTGACCAGTCAATCGGTTTAAATTCAACAGGACGTCCAAGCCTTTTTGCAGCTTCTTTAGCCATATCAATATCAAAGCCGACGATTTCATTCTTTTCATTTTTAAAGCCCATCGGCGGGAAATTGTCATCCAAGCCTACTACAATTTTCTTAGCCGCCTCTTTTTTGGTGGTGGCTTTGTCACCGCCACAACCGGCAATAAACGCGGAAGCCACTACTAAAGTTAACATTAATGCTAAAAACTTTTTCATTCAGGAAAAACCCCTCTCTTGTTTTGTATTGAATTCATTATACTTTAGTACGTTAAATTTGTAAATAGGGAAAATGTTGTTTTCCCCAAACATTTTAGAAGGATTTTATAATAACTTTACGAATAATATTAAAGCATGTTGTTTGTCTATTTTTGGAGGCAAGACGCAGGCTTTTAATTGCAAAACATATTGAAAGGATTGATTATATGCCAATTTTTAAAGAAAAAAACACTATGATTACCGAGAACAGATATGGCGGACAGGGGAGCGTCATGACTGAGCATGTCTTGGATGAAGCCTTATACAACGGCCAGATTAAACTTTACAGTATGACAACATTAAAGCCTGGATGCTCTATCGGCTTCCACAAACATGAAGGCAATACCGAAACATATTTTATTCTTACCGGCAAAGGCGAATACAATGATAACGGCACGATTACCGAAGTAACAGCCAATGACACAACTTTTACCGCTGACGGTGATGGTCACGGCATTGCTAACATCGGTACGGAAGACCTCGTCTTCATGGCTTTAATAGTAAACACCTGCAAATAGGAAATAAAGTAAAGAGAGCTGTCGACAATTTTTATTGTCAGCAGCTCTCTTTGTTTTATAAGCAATGTTTTTTTATTTCAGCTCGCAAATTTTCGTTGGATACGGACGAGGCGCAGCAGCAAAAAAGACGCGGAGAAAAAAATGCCCGTGACCAGACTCTGCCAGTAGGAAAAAGGACCGTGTCCAAAATAGACATCTAAAGCAAGGCCAAACGGCAGGCAAACTCCCCAATAGGCGAAAAGCGAAGCATAAAAAGAAACCTTGACGTCCTTATAGCCGCGTAAAATACCTTGTATCGGCGTAGCAATGCCATCAAGCAACTGGAAGAAGGCCGCATAAAACAAAAATTCTCCGGCCAATTTAATAATCTCCAGGTCCTGACTGTAAAGCATGGCAATATACTGTCTGCCGACGGCCAATAAAAGCACAAACATAGATGCTAAAGCTAAATTGGCGAAAATGCCGATGCGGCTATAAGAAGCAGCTTCTGAATATTCCTTAGCACCAACTTTGATCCCGACCAGAATAGTTAAGGCTAAAGAAAAGCTAAGAGGCAGCATATAAAGCATACTCGTAAAATTAATAGCCGCCTGGTGCGCGGCTATCGCAATTGTACCGAACTTAGCCATAAAGATGGCAACAACGCCAAAAATACTGGTTTCAAAGAAAATGGAAATACCGATAGGAATACCGATATGTAAATGTTCTTTCAGCAATTTTAAAGAAAAATGCCGCCAAGTTGAAAAAATGCTATAAATGCGAAGGGCAGCAATCCTATTTATAATAAAAAGAAAAAAGAGGCAGATAAGCCAATAGGATAAAGCCGTCGCATAGCCCGCGCCCACGCCGCCAAGACGCGGAAAGCCGAATTTGCCAAAAATCATAATGTAATTGAACATCACGTTAAGAGGCAAAGTCAGCAAAAAGATGCGCATGGTCATTGTAGTATAGCCTAAGGTATCAACAAAACCACGCAAAATGGAGCAGGCAAAAATGGGGATAATACCAAGTATCAGAGCCTTTAAATAGCCTGACGCAATTCTTTTTACTTCGGGCTCCAGCCCCATAATCAGCAAGGCGTCATCAATGAAAAACCAAACACCGATAATGACGATGCCTCCGATAATAAAGGCCAAATATATGCCATGCATGACGGCACGGGAAATCTCTTCTTTGCGTCCTGCACCAACATGCTGTGCCACTATCGGCATCAAAGCTATTAAAATGCCATTCAGGCTGGTGAAGATCGGCATCCAGATATTGGAGCCGATAGCCACACCGGCCAGGTTCTCCGGTCCAGCCTGACCGGACATTACCGTGTCAAAGAAATTCATGCCCATCACGGCGAGCTGTGTGACAAAAATCGGCAGCATAATAGATAAAATGTCCCGCAGCTTAGACCGTGTATTTTCTGAAATGATCATATTGCTCCTTTACTCCAAACCCATCTCTTCCGCCAAATTTGTCAAATATTCCCAACGTTCCATCAGCTCTAGCAGGTTTGCTTCGAGCTCCTGCTGAACAGTAGTCAGTTCCTGCAATCTTGCAAAATCACTGCCGGAATTATTTATTTGTTCCGCCACCGCTTTGAGTTCTGTTTCTTTAGCAATGATTTTTGCCTCGATGCCTTCGTATTCCAGTTTGTCTTTATAGCTCATTTTCTTTTTTGTCGCGCTTATTTGTTTCCTGCCGACGGCATCATTGACAGACGTCTTGATTTTAACTGCTTCTTTTTCTTTTTCTTTCCTGGCCTCTTCGTAGCAGGCATAATCACCGATAAATTGCTTAATTTCGCCCTGTCCCATAAAAGCAAAAATCTTCTGGGCAAATCGGTCAAGAAAATACCGGTCATGCGAAACTGCGACAACCGCACCGGCAAACTCATCCAGATAATTCTCCAAAACGGAAAGTGTCGGGATATCAAGATCGTTAGTAGGTTCGTCCAGTAGCAGGACATTCGGCGAGCCCATCAGCACGCGCAGTAAATACAAGCGTCTTTTTTCTCCGCCTGATAAGTTGTTGACCGGTACCCACTGCAATTCCGGAGGAAAAAGAAAACGTTCCAGCATCTGCGCTGCTGAAATGCGCGAACCGTCCCTGCATTCAACATACTCACTGACATCCCTGATATATTCCAAAACCCGCATATCGCTGTCCGGGAACTCACTGTGCTGCGAAAACAGACCTATTTTTACGGTCTGCCCCACCTTGACCGTGCCTCTGTCCGGTACTATCCGACCGGCAATAATATCAATCAGGGTAGTTTTGCCGCTGCCATTCGGTCCGACAATACCCACCCTGTCATTGCGCAAGAAGGTATAGCTGAAGTCGTCGATATAGGTCTTGCCTTCATAATCGATGCCGACGCCTTCACATTCGATAACTGTCCGGCCCAGGCGCGTGCCAACCGAGGAAATATCCAAATTGTTTTCCTGTTTGACACTCTTAACATCTTCTTCAATTTCCGCAAACCGCTCGACACGAAATTTCTGCTTGGTCCTTCGTGCTTCCGCGCCACGCTTAATCCAAGCCAATTCTCGCCGATAAATATTATTGAGCTTTTTCGCCGCCGAAGCTTCTTCCAGACGGCGTTCAGCCCTTTTTTCCAAAAAGAAACTGTAGTTGCCCGTATAGAGATAGCCGCGGCCATTGTCAATTTCCAATGTGCGGTTAATGATCCGGTCAAAAAAGTAGCGGTCATGTGTAACCATCAAAAGCGCACCTTTGCGCTGCTTCAGATATTGCTCAAGCCAGGCGACCGTCTCGTTATCCATGTGGTTGGTGGGTTCATCGAGAATCAACAAATCAGAAGGACGCACTAGAACGCCGGCGAGTGCCACTCTTTTCTTCTGGCCGCCGGATAAGGTGTCCACCTGCTGCTGAAAGTCTGTTATGCCCAACTGTGTCAAAACAGTTTTGGCTTCACTTTCCAGCTGCCAGCCATAAACCGCATCCATTTCTTGCTGTGCTTCCAGCAAAACACTTTGCAGACGCTCGTCCTGATGGTTGTTTTCTGCCGCGCGCTGCGCTGTTTCATAATTGCGCAAAACTTGCATCAACTGGGATTCACCGCAGAAAACCTGTTCCAAAACCGTCGCTCCGCTGACGATTTCCGGATTTTGCGGCAAATATTCAATGACCGCTCCACTCGCGACTGTTATGCTGCCGCCTTCGCCAGCCTCGCCTTTGGCAACGTCCCTCAGCAAGGTTGACTTGCCACAGCCATTGACACCTATGATGCCTATTTTGTCACCCATTTCAATACTAAAACTTATATCTTTGAATAAAACCCGCTCCCCATAAGTATGTGCGAGTCTGTCTATGGTCATAATCATTGTTCTCTTCTGTCCTTTCAGTACTCCCCACATTATAACACAAAACCAGCAGGTCTTGAGACTGGAGATACCGCTAGCTGCCTACAAAAAGAAAAACCGACGAAAGTATGGCCTCGTCGGTTATTGCTTATCCGTTTTAATCTGATATTTCTCCCCGTCTGTAATTACTCTGACATTACCATTATCCGCCGTATTATAGTACTTGGCTCCGACTTTGGCAATGCGTTTCAAAGTAGTCTTATGCGGGAAGCCATATTCATTGTCCTTGCCGTAACTGGCAATGGCCACCTCGGGCTTCACAGCGGCAAGCCAGGCATCCGTATTGGAATAACGGCTTGTATGATGTGCCACTTTTAGAACTTTCGCCCGCAGTTTCTCTTTGGGATACGCCTGCAGAAGGTCCTTTTCCGTTTCGCTGGTTGCATCAGCGGCAAGCATCATTGTAAAGTTCTTGTAAACGAGCCTCATAACGGCACTGTTGGAATTTATATCCGACCTTGTGTCCTGCAAAAAAGGCTCCTTAGGCGAAATAACTTCCAACACAGCACCACCGCTGCCCAACTCAATTCTGTCCGAAGCTCGCAAAAGTGAGAAGGGAACCTTCTTTGCTTTCACGGTTTTTAAAAAATTTTGATACGTTTTAGACGCCGTTAATTGACCAGTATCATAAACCTTGCCAACTTCAAAATTCTTAAGAACGGCGTTCATGCCGCCAATATGGTCAGCATGAGGATGCGTAGCTATGAGGATATCAATCTTTTTTACCCCAAATTTCTTAAGCATAGCCACTAATTCATCGGCATTGGCGCTTAACCCCGCATCTATCAGAACATTCTTCCCTTCGGTTTGTAAAAGAATTGAATCAGCTTGACCTACGTCCAGCACGGTAACTGTCATTTTATCCTGCGGAATGCCTGATCCCTGAACCTTCTTATCCGAATTTGACGAACAACCCGTCAATATTATAAGAAAACATAAACCAATCAACAGCAGTAAAAACTTCTTCATTTTTGTTTTAGTCACCCTTGCTTCAAGTTCTAACATCTTAGATAACTTCTACCACTAAGTTAGAATTTTCAGCCGCTGCTTCATCAAAAACCAAAAGCAGCCTCTCGCCATACTCGCCAAGATGTTCCTCGTCTGCTACCGCTTGCGGCAAGACAATAGTCATTGGTTCTTCAATATCTGTCAGAAAATCATAAATTTCGTCTAAGCTCTGACCGCAATCCTGAGGCAAGGATAGCGCATCCTGCAAATACAGGTGCAATTGTTCCGGTAAAGTAAAATCCGCAATTTCCAAAATAATCTTTTTCATTTTATCCCTCCCTAACACCACTACATTTAATTATAACCAGTGTCGATATCCGTTTCCATATCGGCACCTGCCAAGAAAACATCGCTTTTCTCAACTGACTTCGAGTCACTATTATACTCACACAAAAAATAAAAATCAATACTTTTCTCAAGCTATTTTCAGCTATTTTTTCTTAGTAATTTTAGGTTGCCCTATGCTTCCAAAACCTGGTTTTCTGTCACGAGAGCACCAAAAAACAGGTTATGAATCAATCATTTGTCTTTTCTACCGGTACAATTCTTATGAAAATTGCGTAAGCTGCTACAATCAGAAAAACAACCGCAAAAATATTCATCAGAACCACATAGCTGCCCGTAGTTTCTCTTACGAGGGAAGTCAAAAGCGGTCCGGCAATACCTGCCATCGCCCACGCTGATAAAATCCGTCCATGAATTGCTGCCAGTTCCTTTGTTCCGAAAACATCGGAAAGAAAGGCCGGCATAGTAGCAAAACCGCCTCCGTAACAGGAAATAATTATATAAAACAAAACTGGGAACCAGACCGGACTTGAAGTCTGTGTCAGCAAGTAGAAGGCCACCGCCTGAATAAGAAAAAAGGCAATAAACGTATTCGGTCTGCCCAGGTAATCGGAAGCGGCTGACCAGCCGAGACGTCCTAAACCATTAATAATGCCGATGATGCCGACGACAACCGCCGCACTCATGGCCGACATTCCGGCAATTTCCTGCATCATGGGGCTCGCCACCGATAGCAAGCTGATGCCGCAGGTGATATTTATGAAGAGATAAGCCCAAAGAACGTAAAACATTTTCTTGCGCATCGCATCTCTAAGAGAAACATGTTTGCCCAAAAAGCGAGCTTTGGCTTGTTCTGTCGCTTTAACTTCTTTAGGCGGAGCCAGATATAAGGCAGAAGGCAGCATTATAGCCAGATAGATGCAGCCTAGCGTTATGAAACAAGAAACGAGACCCACTTGTTCAATCAGAAACTGAATGATTGGACTGGCAAACCAAGCACCGAAGCCAAATCCCATTATTGCTAGCCCTGTGGCAAAGCCACGCTTTTCCGGAAACCATTTGATAAGGGTGGAAACCGGCGTAATATAGCCAATGCCCAAGCCTATGCCGCCAATGATGCTGTAAAAAAGATACAGAAGAGACAGGTTGTTTGCTGATACGGCCAGGCCGGCACCAATCATGCCCGCAGAAAAAAATAAAGCCGATACTATGCCTGACTTACGCGGCCCATACTTCTCCACATACTTGCCTAGAAAGGCTGCTGACATGCCTAAAAAGAAAATAGCCAGACTAAACGCCCACTGGACATCACGCAGACTGACACCCATTTGTTGTATGATTGGTTTCGTAAAGACGCTCCAAGCATAAACGCTGCCGATGGAAATATGTATTCCCACAGCAGCAAGCGCGATAAAATTTCTGTTTTTGCTGCCCCCATCAGAAATAAACGACATTCGAATTACCCATCCCTTTCAGTCTTATATTTGGTTAAAAAACAGGCGAACCAGGTAGTCCGCCTGTCAAACATCTTAGTCTGCAAGAACTAATTTTTCCAAAGCCAACGGTTGTATATATTCCCCATTCCTAAACGCTCTCATGTTGCCGCCGGAAATTTCATCAATTAACGTAATTGTTTTTTCCTCGCCCACGCGGCCGAATTCAAACTTTATATCATAGAGTTCTATATTTTTTTTCTGAAGATCTTCCTTAACAATTCCGGCAATTTTCTGCGTCATTACTTTTAACGTCTCGTATTCTTCCTCCGTCAAAATGCCGAGAATAGCAAGAGCATCCTTCGTAATGGGCGGGTCTTCCCGAGAATCATCCTTTAAGGTAACTTCGACAAAAGCCGGTAGTTCCTGTCCTTCCGCAGAACAATATTCGCCATAACGACGGTAAAAACTGCCAACTGCGCGGAACCGACAGATTACTTCCAAGCCTTTACCAAAGACGGTAGCGGGTTTAACGGTCATTGTAGCTTCATTGATATTAGCATCAACGTAATGGGTAGGAATACCCTTTTCCTGCATTATTTCAAAAAAATGTTTGGTCAGGCGCAACCCTGCACGGCCGGCGCCTTCCAGAGTAAGACCGATCGTATTGGAGCCCGGATCAAATACACCTTCGTTACCGGTACAATCATCTTTGAATTTCAACAGGTAGTTCCCGTCTGCCATTTTGTAAACATTCTTGGTCTTGCCTGTATAAACTAACTCCATCAAATGCTCCTCCTTATTAGTGTATATAATTATTTTTTATAATACACTTATTTCATTTCATTATATAATAGTGCTATAATACCAGCAATCATTTTGTTTAATTTTATAATTAATATGACTTGATAATAGATGCGTCTTCAACGATAATAGTGCTGTAACTAAATTCGATAAAGGTGTGACAAAATGTCTGATTCCAAGTACTTCCATATGTTCAAAGTTTTTTTCAAGATAGGATTCTTTACCATCGGCGGCGGCTTGGCCATGATACCTGTTATCAGGCATGAGTTTGTTGAAAACCAGCAATGGATCAGTGATGATGATGTTACTGATGTGCTTGCCTTGTCGCAATCAATGCCTGGTGTAATCGCCATTAATGCTTCTACCTTTCTCGGCTACCGCTTGGCGGGTATACCGGGAGCCATAGTGTCTACGCTCGGCGTTGTTCTGCCGTCTTTTATCATAATTTTACTGATTGCCGCTCTTTTTACTGACGCAATCAGCAACAATCAGTATGTCACCAGTTTTTTTGCCGGAATCAACGCCGCTTTGGCCGCATTGCTTTTTGCCGCGTCGCTGGAGCTCGGCAAAAAATCAGTTAAAGACTATATGGGCTGCGCTATTACAGCCTTTTCAGCTCTGGCAATATCAGTTTTTGACCTTGATATAGCCCTCGTAGTCCTAATCTCTGGTCTGGCTGGTTTTCTTTACTACAGGCATAGGGGGGATACGGATTTATGATTATCTACTGGCAGTTATTCTCAGTTTTTTTCAAAATTGGCTTGTTCTCTTTCGGTGGTGGTTTAGCCATGATTGCCTTTATTCAGCAGGCAATATTAAGCCGCGGCTGGCTGACCCCGGCAGAGTTTGCTCAAATTGTAACCATCTCGCAGATGACGCCTGGACCTGTTGCCGTTAATGCTGCAACCTTTGTCGGCGCCCGCGTTTGCGACAGCAGCCCTGCCGCCTCCTTGCTTGGTGCGTTGGCCGCAACCCTGGGTGTAAGCCTGCCGTCATTTATTTTGGTGTTATTTGTCGCTGGTTCTCTCAAAAAATTCAGCAGCTCGCCAGCCGTAAAAAGAGTTTTGCAAGGCATCAGGCCTGCCGTTATAGGCTTTTTACTGGCAGCTGTTCTGGTTTTTCTGAAATTGGTGCTCTTTCCCTTGCAGCCTGATTCTACTCCCGGTAATTTTCATCCTTTTGGCATAGTTCTTGTTTGTTTCTTGTTTTATCTGCATTACTATCGCAAAATTGCGCCGATTCCTTTAATTCTTCTCGCCGGCATACTTGGTTTATTCTTATACTGAATCCATTTTCAGCGCGTTTAAAAAATTCAAAAAACGGTTCAACCAGATACAACTGGCTGAACCGTTTTTCCACTTTTTCCACAGCAGTAGTTTTAGCTGCAAAATGAAGATAATATAGCGGCTTTGCTGACGATACCGCGAAAGACATTTCCCTCTGAAACAACAACTAACGGGAATTTTGCCCCTGCCGCCAGTTCAACAACATCTGCAACCGGGGTATCCATGTCATGTATCAAAGGCAGATCTTTGATGATGGCCTCTTCAAAATTCATTTTCCCGGCGCGTACGGCAAGCGCATCCTCCAAGGTAATAATACCAATAAAGTGCATCTGCTCTCCAACTATATAGGCACTGGAAACCCCGTTGCTTTTCATACTTTTCAAAGCGATGTTGACGCCATCGGTAGCCTTGATCATACTGGCTGGTGTCACCATGATATTGCGAACACAAAAAACTTTGCTTGGATCAACATTGTCGATAAATTTTTTTACATAGTCATCTGCTGGATTGGATAGCATTTCTTCAGGCGTTGCCACCTGCACCATCCTGCCCTCGCGTAAAATCCCGACATGGCTGCCAAGCTTGAAGGCTTCATTGATGTCATGTGTGATGAAAATTATTGTTTTGCCCATCTTTTCCTGGATACGTAACAATTCAAACTGCAGGTCATTTCTTACCAGCGGATCTAATGCAGAAAACGCTTCGTCCATTAATAGAATGTCAGGATCATTCGCTAAAGCTCTGGCAATACCGACACGTTGTTTCATGCCGCCGCTCAGACTGTCTATGCTTTTATGCTCCCAACCTTCAAGTCCTACCATGGCAATCATTTCCATGCCTTTTATCTCACGTTCTTCTTTTGCCATACCGCGGATTTCCAGACCGTAGCAAACATTAGACAATACATCTCTATGACTCATGAGGCCAAAATTTTGAAAAACCATCGCTATCTTCGTACGGCGCAACTCCAATAACTGTTGTTCGTTAAAGGTAGTGATGTCCTCACCTTCGACAAAAATATGTCCGCGTGTTGGTGTATGCAGCATATTAAGGCAACGAATAATTGTTGATTTGCCCGAGCCGGATAACCCAATCAAGGCAAATATCTCTCCACGCTTTACCTCAAAAGACACGTCTGTCACCGCCGCAAAAATTCCTGTACGTTCTCTGACTGCCGCAGCATCTGCACCTTCCTCCAACATCCGAAACGCCAGGTCCTCGCCATCCGCTAACTCATTGTTTTTGAATAATTTATATAAATTTTTAACTTCCAAGATTGTTTCTGCCATTATTTATCTCCCTTTGCAGAAAAACTTTGTGTAAGACGATCAATAATGATAGCAAGGATTACGATAGAAATGCCGGCAATAATGCCACGGCCCGACTCTGTCCTGTTAATAGCAATCAAGACTTCCATTCCCAAGCCGTTGGCGCCGATCATAGCGCAAGTAACAACCATCGCAACCGCCATCATCATTGTCTGGTTGATACCGGTCATAATTGTCGGCAAAGCCTGCGGTATCTGTACCTTGGTCAAAACTTGCCAACGCGATGAGCCAAATGCTCTTGCCGCCTCGACAACTTCTTTATCAACTTGTTGGATCCCATGACTGGTTAAACGAACCACTGGTACAACTGCGTAAATAACAGTAGCCAGTACGGCAGGTACCTTGCCTGGCCCCAACAGCATTACGGCAGGAATCATATAAACGAAGGTAGGCATAGTCTGCATAGCGTCAAGCACTGGGCGCACAAAACTATTTGCCGGCTTGCTGGTAGATATTGCAACTCCTATAGGCAGTCCCACCAGCAAGGAAAAAATGACGGAGGTAATGACAATTGACAAGGTTTCGTTCATCATTTCCCAGTAACCGAAAGTGCCGACGCAGAAAAGCAGTGCCCCGTACATAAACCCCTTCCTGTAGCTGCCAAGCAATTTTCGTGTCAACAGAATCACAAGCAGGATGAACAGCCACCAAGGGATAACGTTCAACGCTTGGTAGATAATGTTGATGAACCCGTTCAGAGTTGCTTTCAAGGCGTAGAAAAAATCGCCGTAGTTCATGTTCAGATAGCGGACAAAGCTATCAATATGTGACGCCAGATCAAGCTTTATCCATTTTGGAAACTGCAATAGTCCGTTATTCACATTTGTTCTCCCCAAACATTATTTAGTTATAGCCGAGCGAACGGCTTTGGCCTTATCAGCTGACAACCATTTGTCCAGCAGATTGTCATGCTTCTTCAGAAAATAGACTGCCGCCTCATCATAGCTTGCCTTGTTGTCCGCGATGTAGGCCAAAGCCTCGGCGGTCAAGGCGCTGGAGGTCCGGTATTTTTTCAAAAACTCAACAAAGTCAGGCGCTTTTTGCAGCAATTTCTTGTTAGCAGCAATAACTACGGGGACGGCTCTTGCCGCCGTCTTGCCTTCTTTAAATCCCTCGACTGTGTAGGGTGCATCCTCGAGCAGCACAAGATCAAGCTTGCCGCTGATCCAGGTTGGCTCCCAGTTATAACCTACAATCGGCAATCCCTTTTCGTAAGCAGTCACAAAGGATGCGTTCAAGGTTGCTTCTGAGCCAGGACGAAAATAATTGAAATTTTCATTCAATCCGTAATAATTGAATTTCTTAAACATTACCTCGTCCACGGCCCAGCCGGGAATAGCGCCGTAAATTCGGCCCTTTGAAGGGTTCTCTTCGTCGACAAATACATGGCTGTAACGTTTAAGGTCTGCCACCGTTTTCAAGTCCGGCGCCATAGCCTTAATGCCCCTCGCCGCATCTCCCTCAATAACATAACGTGGCACATATAAGCCCTGTCTGTTATCATCAAAATTTGTGCCTAGTTCAACAATGGCACCACTCTTCAAATCATCTTTGTAGGTCTTTAAATTATCAGTCCAAGTCTCCAGGTTAACATCAATATCGCCCCTTAAAAGCGCCGTATGAGTAATCGGTGTCGAACCGCTGACAACGGTTGTCTTCAAACCGTAGGCTTTATCAGCAATAAGGCTTACAACAGCATTGTGAAACTTTATGCTGTCCCAGCCGGCATCCGTTAAGACAATTGTCTTACTTTCTTTTGTTGTTGCGCCGCCACAACCTGCGAGAGCAGCCATTAATATAAACATGCTTAGAACCAACAAATATTTCTTTTTCACACAAAATCCTCCCTTGCCCCGACAACTTAATCATATTTCTAAGTTGTCGCTTTTATTTTATTATATTTTGTAACGTTGATGCTGTCAACCCACTAACTTTATCAAGGTGCCTGCAAAAACATATCACAGTTTACAATAAACCCTTGCTATGCTATAGTGAATGCGAAATAATAATTCCCTTAAGCATCCGTATTTATGTATCAAGAAGGAGCTAAACATCGTGGCCAACCGTCATAAAATTGCAGAACCGGTTTATCAAAAAATAGCAGTTGATATTGCTGAAAAAATAGTTGAAGGGAAGTATAGGGTAGGTGAGAAAATTTCCGGACGCTCTGTCCTGGCCGGACAGTATTCTGTGTCTCCCGAAACTATTCGCCGCGCGACTTTCATTTTGAAAGACCTTAATATTGTTGAAATTGAGTCCGGCAGCGGGATTACCATTGTTTCTGCCAAAAATGCAGAGCAACTTATCAGCCGCTTTAAAAATATTACTACGATTGCCGTCATGAAAAAGAATATTGAAAACCTGGTTGAGCAACAAATAAAGCAACAGACTGAAATTTCCAATCAGGTTGACCAGCTTCTGGACTATATTGAACGTTTCCGTTTTTCTTCCCCCATACTTCCTTATGAAGTCAGAATTTCCAAAGATTGCCGCTTCCTTGGCAAAATGATTTCGGAAATTAACTTTTGGCAAAGCACAGGAGTAACGGTTGTGGCTATTCGCCGGGGAAAAGACTTGATAATTTCTCCCGGACCTTATGCCCTTTTTGAAGAAAACGACGTTTTCATCATGGTAGGACGCGAAGGCAGCGCGCAAGCCGTCAACGCCTATCTTTATCTGGAGCAGGATTAAAACATTAAAAAGCAGAGATGGTATAAACATACCATCTCTGCCTTTTTGTTTGTCTACACGCAAGAAATTTAATTAATTCGCTGCCTGACAATAGTCAGCAACCACCCAGCCAATAGTGCCATTGCTTCTTTTTACCTTGCACCATTCTCTGCCGCTGGCGTTGACTCTTTCCTCAATTTCGACAGTTTCATCCTTTTCAAACCAATCAAGGATGTCTGCATTTGTACTTGGTTCGCTTCTCATCCGCACGTCCGTAGCCAGAATAACTCCCTTGTCGGAGTATTTTTCCGCAGCTGATCCCTGGCTTTTCTTCATGCAATATTGTGCTGCTACCCAACCCGCAGCGCCATTATTCCGTTCTACATGACACCATTCAATTCCGTCTGCATTCTGAGTTTTACCAATGCGTACCACTTCGTTTTTTTCCAGATAACCAACAACTGGAGACGTCAACCCAGGCTCCCTGCGTATTCTGACTTCAGTGCCTGTAATAAGGCCTTCCTGCCAGCTTTCTTCCGTCTCTTTGGCCGGAATCTCCACAGCCTTGCTTTCCTCAGCCGCGGTAACATTAACTTCAATTTCTCCCAGGAATTTATCAGCGACAACGCCGGCCGCGTAAATCACAATGATGTTTTCATCCTTGTCCACATAGTAAGCATTTGGATATAAAAGAGCTTTCTGCGCGTCAATCTTATACACATATTTCAAGCCATCCTGTGCTCGATTCAGTAAAGCATCATCAGCATAATATTTTTTCAACTCGATGGTCCTACCGGTTTGGGTATTGTAGTTCAAACCATAGGTCTTCGCTATTTTCTTGCTATCTACAGCCCCCTTTGAGGCAGTGAGTGTTATGCTTAAAGTAGTGCCTGCATTCTTATAAATATGGAATCGTAGCTTGCCTTTGCTGCCGGATTCCTCAATCTCTTCATAAAACTTCTGTACGTAACTGTCAATATCAGTATTAATCAATTCTTGCGCAGCCTCATTTTCCAACCCATAGACCATTGGATATTGCACATCATACAAACCTTCATTACGGGTAACAGTGCGAACAGAAGCAGTGCCAGCGGCCTCAGCCTTTCCGCTGACATTTCCTGTCAGAACCGAAACTCCTATTATTAAGCACATGATGCAAGCATGCCAAAAACCTTTGCCATTTCCAACCATTTATTCTCCACCCTCCACACAAAACAACACAAAAATCTTTGTTCTCCTGTAAATCAATTGTCCTATTCCTTAATTCTGTTAGAAATAAATAGCCTGTCCCGTCTCACCTTGAAAACCCTGAACAACCCGGATACAAGCAAGATACCGAAGGAAATAGCACCCGCTTCCATAGAAGCTCTGATCAACTTCTCAATGCCTATAGAATAAGCGTTCATCATAATGTAATACATACCTTGATAAATGGGCAATCCCGGCACCAGAGGCACTATTCCCGGGATAGCGAAAACCGTGACAGGCTGCCTGAAAATCCGGGCAAACAACTCGCTCATCAAAGATAACGCTACTGTTCCGCAAAAAATACTCAAAGGCGAGCTATAACCCATATAGTCGCGCATAAGAATATAAAAGGCCCAGCCTATTGCGCCAGTTACGCCTGCGGGTATCAGCGTTCTTTTTGGTGCGTTAAAAAGGACGGCAAAGGCCGTTGTAGCAATATAAGCAAATAAAATAGATACCAAAACACAATACCCCCTTATGCCAACCAGATACGTAAAACTACAGCAATGCCAACTGCCAGCGAAGCAGCAAAAAGAAAGGCCTCGGCAATCCGACAGTTGCCGGATAGCAAATCGCCCGCCATAAAGTCACGCAAACCATTGGTGAATGACACACCAGGCAAGAAGGGCATAATCCCGCCAACAATGATATTTTCCTGTGTGCAGTCGCTTGTGATACGGCAGCAAGTCAAAGCAACAAGTCCGATAATCATTCCCGCCAGGGCATTTTCCCAAAAAGAACTAATGCGCAGTACGGCCAACTGCTTTACTGCCAGCATCGCCAGAAACCCGGTAAGGAAGGCTGCACAGAAGTCAGCAAAATTGCCGCCAAGCATAACAGCGAAGGAGGCCGAAGCAATACCGGCCGCCAGGCTTGTCAAGTATTTGGAGGGCGTGGGCCTTTTGAGCATTTCTTCCAAAAATGCCTTTGTTTCACTGTACCCCAGAGACCATTTGCCAAAGGCATACGACATGTCGCTGACTGCACTTATCAGGCTCAGGTTCGTTGTCCGGGAGGTTACTCGCGCCATACAGGTAAACCCATGTGCCTTCTCATCGCCGATAATGATGACGGTCGGTGTCACAAATACTTTTACGTACCCCATTTTCCGCCAGGCGCACAGGCGTATAATCGTATCTTCGACCCGATAGGTCTCAGCGCCACTGACTAACAGGATTTTACCGGCTGCCAGCGCAATATTCAGAACTTCGTCCTGGCTCATAGCCATAATTTTTTCTGTTGTCATTTTCTCTCCCGTCAGGACTCAGCAAATAATTCAGCGACTGCTTCTTTAAAGCGGGTCGCGCCGCCCATAGAAGGATGGGGAACGGCCGAACAGGCTACACCGTAAGCATTCAAAGTATTAGCTGCTTTTTGCCCTATTGCAATTATTTTCATTCCCGGTACAAGCTGCAAAAGCATTTTAGCGTAAACGATTCCTTGATCAAGTTCTTCCTTGCCGGGTGTCCGGTTCGTAAGCAACCCTTCCTTTTTGTAAGGATGAAACGGGAAAATATTCCAAAGAATGACATCCATCGCCGAAAGATTATGTCTTGACAACACATTCCACATAACTGTCGCCGTTGGTTCGTTGAAGCCTTCGCTCCTTTGTTTTTTATTCAAAAAGCAGCTTGCGGGATTACTGGTGCGAAGATATTCCCACTCACCGAGTACCACCTCCGGCAGCACCGATGCATGTTTCCCCAAAAGGATGCGTTCAGAAGTCATGGCGATACCGGAAAAATGTCCGCCCTGATAACCAAGCCCCTCGGCAATGAAGAGATATCTGGCCTGCAAGCGCAATTCCAGATACCTTTTTAAATTCGCGGTTCTTATTTCCGGAGCTTCGGGGACAATATCATGTGCGTCATCATAATCTGACCAAGGATTAAATACCATTTCCCCCCTATATTTTTTCAACTCCTGTAATAATTTTTCTGTAGTCATAAAACCTCCATTAAATGCACTTATAGTTATTCTACAACAAAAGAGAAAAGCCTGTCGATTAAAAACCGACAGGCTGATAAAACAAAGATTATTTCACGTATTATCAAATTATAAGAGGATGAACATACCTGCAATCAAGGCTATTGTAACACCCAAGGCATTACGTTTCGCTACTTCAATCGGGTTGCAGCCTGCTATACCTGCGCAAATAATAGTGGCGCCGGCAATCGGAGACATCGTGCGCCCGAGCGTACCGCCCTAAGCAGCTATAGAGCCCATGTCGATAATGCTTATGCCAAATTGTGCAGCGTGCGGAGTAATCGATTCATTAAAGGCTACTGTCGCAGCATCACCGCTGCCGCTGATCATGCCGAGCAGGAAGGGACCGAAGGCAGCAGCAATCTTAATAACTCCTTCGGAAGTAACCATCGCTTTCAAGAAAGCGGATACAAGTCCGAGAGCCTTCATACCGCTGACAAAAACACCGACAGAAATAATAATACCAAGAATTTCACCATAACCGTTGCCCATACCATTGAAAAAGGCTTTCGTAAGTTCGGTAGGATTGCTTCTGGTAACAAGTAAAGAAACTATTGCTCCGATCAACATAGCGTGAGGTACTCCCATTTTGAACATAGGGACCTTACCCGTAGCGCCGAGGACCAAAATAACAACCGGTAAAATTGGCATCAACGCAAAAAGAGGATTGCTTTTAAAGCCTTCTTCGATTGTAACATTACTTTCTGCTTCATGGCCTGCGTTTTCTTTTAAAACATAAGCCAGAACAGTAACGCTGGCAGCAGTTACTATAACAGCCACTATGTCAGCCACCATGTGATTTTGAATAACATCGACAATCTGAACATTGGCAAGTTTAGCAATAACACCGTTATGCATCAGACCAGGGCTCAACATACTGCCGAAGGTACCTGATTTTACGGCAGCAGCGGCCATAGCCGGATGAATGCCGGAAGACATAAGAATTGGAATGAAAATCGCGCCTACGGCAGCAGAACAACCAGCCGCACTAGGCAAGGCAATGTTAATGATAAAGGTAATAATCGTAGTTCCCGGAATCAGAAGTGGACGAGCTTTTTTTAATACTCCCGCCAAAAGACAAATAAGATGCTTGTCACAGGTAGTATATTTCATAACTAAAGCAAAACCCATTACAGAACAAACCGATGTGATTAAACCGCCAGACGTCATCGATTTAGCGAAGGCGTCAAGAGCCGTCATTGGTTTACCGGCCATAGCAGCCATCAAAAGCCCTGCTCCAATCAAAATAAGCCGAGAATCATAGCGTTTCAACATTAAATAGATAGCAGCTACAATTACCAAAGTCCCTAATGCAACCATCATAATAAAAAACCCCCTTATAAAATAACGTATTATAACACAGAGTATTTTACCATTATAAAGTCTTCCACCGCTACTATGTTCTCACAAGTATACTGTATACACTTTAATATTTTTAGCATTTTTTACATTCTATGCGCATTTTTATGGCCATTGTGTAACTATCCGTTATTCCATTTCACCCATCAAAGATTCCCATTTTACCATAAGGATTTCGATTTCTTTCTTCATTTGCTCATGCTCGGCGGCTAGTTTCGCACTATTTAAAGGATCCTCGTGGCTTGCCGGGTCGGCAAGTTTCTTTTCCAGGACACCTAATAAAGCCTCTTGCTCCCTGATATTAAGTTCAACTTTGGCTAACAGTTTTTCTTTTTCCTGAGGACTATAGCGTCGTTCCTTTTCCTCCGGCCTGTTGCTTTTTGTCCCTTTGCTTTCTGTTTGAGCGCTCTTGCCTTCAGTTCTTGGCGCATTGCTGGAAACGATTGGCTGCGCACTCCTCTTAAGTTTTTCTTCCGTATAAAAGGAATAATCGCCCTTGTAGTCAATAACTTGGCCGTTTTCTATTTCCCAGATGCGGTCAACAACCTCATTAATGAAGTACCTGTCATGACTTACTACCAGGACAGTGCCGTCAAAAGCCTCCAGTGCGGCTTCAACTGCCTCTCTGGCGGCAATGTCCAAATGATTTGTCGGCTCGTCCAGAACCAGAAGATTTGCGCCATCGAGAACCAGTTTCAAAAGAACTAAACGCGCTTTCTGCCCCCCGGAAAGGGTCCCTATCTCCTTAAAAACATCATCGCCATGAAATAACATGCCGCCTAAAAGCGAACGAGTATGCTCTGTGGTATAGCCGTATTCCGTCAAAAAGTTGTCCAATAAGGTCTGCTTGGGGTCAAGTCTCTCATAACTTTGCGAAAAGTAGCCGACTTTTACCCTGTTGCCAATTTGGGCTTTTCCTTTTAGCGGGGGCAGCTCCCCCAAAATTGTTCTGAGCAGCGTTGTTTTTCCGGCGCCGTTAGGGCCCAAAAGCGCGGTCTTCTCCCCCTTGCGCAAAACAAGATTAATATTTTTGATTAAAACATCTTCGCCATAGCCAACAGCTAAATCTTCTAAAATCAAAACGCGTTCCGCCGACTCCGGTGATGGCGGCAATCTTAGCTCAAACTCTTCAATTCGTTCCGGCCCTTCAATACGCTCCAGTCTATTAAGCTGTGACTGCCGTCCGCGAGCCATTTTACTTTTAATGCCGGCCTTAAAGCGACGGATATAGGCTTCTGTTCTGGCTATGTATTCCTGTTGTGCCTCGTAAGCAGCCTCCAAAGTTGCTGTCTGGATTTCCTTTTGCGCCAAGTACTGGTCGTAGTTACCCCTAAAACTCTGCAAATGGCCGCCTTCCATCTCCAAAATTTTGCTGGTGACATTATTAAGAAAGGAACGGTCATGGCTAACGACCAAAAGCCCCCCTTTAAAGTCACGCAAATAACCTTCCAGCCATTCCGTCATCCTTATATCCAGGTGATTGGTTGGCTCGTCGAGAATAAGCATGTCCGGTTCTTTTACCAAAGCGGCTGCCAGCATTATCCGCGTTTTTTGTCCTCCGGAAAAGTTCTCGGCTGGTTTGTCCCATTCTTCTTCGGCAAAGCCTAAGCCGTGCAATACCATCTTGATTCTATTTTCATAATTATAACCGTCTGCATGCTCATACAAACCGGATACACGGGCGTAATCAGCAAGCAACGCCTCCAATTCGTTCCCTTGTTCAGCCTGCGCCACTCTTTTTTCCAAGTCTTGCAATTTCTGCCGCAATTCCAGTATTTCCGTACCTGAATTAAACAAGAACTGCCACAGGGTTCCGTCACCTATACCTTGAAATCCCTGTTCGACATACCCAATTCTCAGGCCGGGTTCAAAGCGAATAATGCCGCTGTCAACCGTTTCAGGTGCCAGTAAACATCTGATGAGTGTGGTTTTACCTCCGCCATTAATGCCGACCAAACCTACTTTTTCACCGCGGTCGATCATAAAACTGACATTTTTAAAGATTTCGTGAATGCCAAAACTCTTTGCTATATTTTCAACTACCAATTGCATTTATAATCAATCCCTTTTTCCGTTTCCTAAAAAATCTTATCTTCCCAGCATAGATTAAGGCTGCCTGAAAAGGTTTCCGCCTTTCCTGGCAGCCTGCTTATCCATCCATTTACTCTTCGTAGCCCTGCGGATGAGCTTTATGCCATTTCCACGCCGAGGAAATAATCTCGTCAATTGCGCTATGGGCAGGTTGCCAGCCAAGTTCTTCCGCAATTCTTTTTGATGAGGCAATCAAGACGGCAGGATCGCCCGGTCTTCTCTTTTCTTCAGAAACGCCAAAATCAACCTCTGTCACTTTTTTTGCCGTTTCTATAATTTCTCTCACACTGAAGCCTTTTTCTGAACCAAGATTGTACACTTTGCTCGTCCCACCGGCAAGCAGGTGTTTAAGCGCCAGGACATGTGCAGCCGCGAGGTCAGAAACATGTATATAATCGCGAATGCAGGTTCCATCCGGAGTCTGGTAGTCTGTTCCAAAAATGGACACGTTGCGCCTGATTCCTAACGCTGTTTTTAAAATAATAGGAATCAAATGTGTTTCCGGTCTGTGGTCTTCGCCTATATTGCCTGAAGCATCAGCCCCGGCAGCATTAAAGTAACGCAAAGCAACATAACGCAAATCATAGGCCGAATCGTAGTCAGCCAGCATCGTTTCAATCATCAGTTTGGTCCTGCCGTAAACATTGGTCGGACGAACATCAAAATCTTCCTCAATTGGCCATTTCTCAGGTTCTCCGTAAACAGCCGCCGTCGACGAAAAAACGATAGTGTCGACGCCTGCTTTTCTCATGGCGTCCAGCAGGCTCAAGGTTCCGGCAACATTATTATAATAATAACGGCCCGGGTTCTCCATCGACTCACCTACCAGGCTACTCGCCGCGAAATGCATAACCGCGTCTATCTCATATTCACCCATGATATGTTCCAGAAAATCAAGATCATGAATGTCGCCATTGATCAGAAGAACATCCTCGGCCACGGCATCAGCATGACCAGTGGACAAGTTATCATAAACTATTGGTACGAAACCGCTTCTTTTTAACTCTTCAACAACATGGGAGCCGATGTATCCTGCTCCTCCAGTTACTAATATATTCATTTTTATGCCTCCTCAGGCTTCTTCGCCGCCAATAAGTTCCAGCAGCTCCTTCGTTTTCGCCGCCAAAAGCTCTTTATCAGCGCGAGTTTCCACATTTAAACGCACGACAGGCTCGGTATTAGAAATACGCACATTAAAGCGCCAATTATCATAATCAACTGATAAACCATCCAAATGGTCAACCTTGCCGCCTGAAGCATATTTTGCTTCTACATTCTGCAAAACTACGGCGGAATCTGCTACCTTGCGGTTTATTTCGCCACTGCAGGGGAACTTTGCCATGCGCTCTTCTACCAACGAAGCCAAACTCCTGCCAGTAACGCACATATGCTCCGCCAGCATCAACCATGGAATCATGCCGCTATCGCAGTAAGAAAAATCACGGAAATAGTGATGAGCGGACATCTCTCCGCCATAAATTATGGCATTGGCTCTCATACAATCCTTCATAAAGGCATGGCCGCTTCTGCATCTTATTGCTTCGCCACCCAGACGCTGAACGATTTCCAGTGTGTTCCAGGTTAGACGTGGATCATACATGATTTTCTCACCCGGATATTTCTGCAGAAAAATCTCCGCCAAAAGGCCCACAATATAATACCCTTCAATGAAATCTCCCTTTTCGTCAAATAGGAAGCAGCGATCAAAATCTCCGTCCCAGGCAATACCTAAGTCGGCCTTGTTTTCTCTTACTGCTTTGGCCGTTGCTTCCCGATTTTTTACCAGGAGCGGATTGGGCACGCCATTAGGAAAAGTTCCGTCAGGCCGCTGGTTAATTTTGCTAAAATCGAAAGGCAAATGCTTCTCCAACTGCGATAGAACGATATCGGCACCGCCATTGCCAGGATTAGCAACGACTTTCATGGGTATTAGATTGTCAATATTTATATAGCTCAACAGATGCTCAATATATGCAGGCATAATGTCAACTTGCCTGACCGTTCCGGCATTATTGTTCATGTACACGCCGCGAGGCAAATCACTTTTAACAACCATTTCAGCTATATCCATCAAGCCGTTTTCAGAAAATACTGGCCGCGCACCGCTTCGTACCAGCTTCATGCCGTTATAGTCGGCTGGGTTATGGCTGGCGGTTACCATTATTCCGCCATCGGCCTTCAGATTAGCCGTTGCGAAATATACCATCTCTGTGCCGCATTGGCCAATATCAATAACATTGGCACCACCGTGGCACAAACCTTCTGCTAATGCCTCCTGTAACTTTGCTCCCGTTGTCCGAATATCGCGACCGACAACGACTTCCTTTGCCCCATACATGACGGCAAAAATTCTGCCGACAAGATATGCCATATCCTCATTGACCTCGAAAGGTACAATTCCACGAATATCATATGCTTTAAAAGCCCTTTTGTTCAGCATCAGACCAATCTCCTTATCAATTACAAGATTTGTTAACGACCGATGTTATAGTTTCTACCCTGCAAGACGAAAATCCTGCCTGCCAGTCAGGATTTTCGTCTTGTGCCACCCACTTGTTGACTATTTCAGGACTTAAGTTAGATAATCATATTACACTAAAAACTATTTTGTTACCGCCCACAGATATCTTTTATATCTTCTCCGCTTAGAAATATTCCAAATAATTATACTTTTTTTGGTTTTTTTGCCATAATCGTATATAATTGTAATTATCTTACTTTAAAGGAATGATTCTGTGAATATTTTTTTAACCTTAATCCTCGCAATGGCAGTCATCATCTTAATGTTAAGGCGCCGTTACCCTATTGGTCCTGCTATCCTTGCCGGCGGTATTTTCATCTGGCTTTTGCAAACCCATGAATTGAGTCATCTTGGCACAGCGGCCTGGCAGACTGCAACAAAACAGCGCACGTACGATCTGATACTTGCCCTTTATTTCGTAATGTGCCTGGAAATAGAACTGCGTACCAGCGGTACGCTTGATGGCATGATCGCGGCCTTGCAACGCCTGTTTTCCAGCAAAAAGATTACTTTAGCCATTATGCCCGCTTTTCTTGGTCTTTTACCCTCCCTTGGCGGCGCACGCTTTTCTGCTCCTATCGTCGAAATTGCCAGTAAGGACGCAGAAATTACGGTCGATGAAAAAGCCACCATCAACTTTTGGTTCCGTCACGTTTTCGAATATATTAATCCCATTAATCCCGGCATGATCCTGGCTTGCAGTATTGCCATGATCCCAATCAGTTCCCTCATTATGTACCTTGGCTGGCTCAGCCCAATTGCCTTCGCTCTGGGTTGGTTTGTATGCCTGCAGCCCTTAAAAATAAGCAAGCACAATGACACGGACACTTCTCCCGAAGAAGTCCGCAAAAATATTGCAGATGTGGCCTTGTCTCTTGCTCCGGTAATCATTAATTTCATTTTGGTAGTGGCCTTCGGCTACGGAGCGTCTGCTTCTATGGGTATAGTTGCTATTGGCATGGTTTTCCTGTTGCGCTTCACTTACCGCGTGATCAATGTCAAGGATGTCTTTCTTGGTGCTCTGGACAAAAAAATGATTTTGAACGTTCTTTGTATCCTCTATTTTATCCAATTATTGACTGTAACAGGTACGCTTGACGCAATTGTCAGTGCCTTCCAAGCTTCACCTTTACCGATTCCAGTTATAATCGCTTCTATCTCTCTGATTATAGGCATACTCACGGGACTCTCCCAAGGCCATGCGGCTATAGTTCTTCCGATCGTTGCGGCAATTGCTCCCGGCAATCTGGACTTGATTGGTATCGCCATGGTCTTCGGCATTGCCGGACAGATGATTACACCGACCCATGTCTGCCTAACCGTCACGCTTGATTATTTCAAGGCTGATTTCTTCAAAACCTTGCGTCCCGTGATGATGCTCGAAATCTTACTAATTGCTATTTTTTCAGTGAAGACTTACCTGCTTTTTTAAGTGAATCGCTACAAAAGAAAAGACGGCTTCAACTTTTCCGTTGAAGCCGTCTTTATTTTATAAGTTCTTTTCAATACGTTCCATTGCTTCAATTGTGCCTTCACGACTGCCGAAAGCAGTGAGCCGCAAGTAACCTTCACCCATTTTGCCGAAACCGGCGCCTGGTGTACCTACTATTGCTAACTTCTCCAGAAGATAATCGAAGAATTCCCAGGATCCCATGCCATTAGGACATTGCAGCCAGATATAAGGCGAATGCACGCCACCATAGAATTTAATACCTTTTTTATTTAAGGTATTCATCATGATTTTAGCATTTTCGCGATAAAATTCCAGCATCTCCTGGCATTCTTTTTGTCCCTGTTCGCTGAAAACTGCTTCCGCACCACGCTGAATAATATAAGGAACGCCATTGAACTTGGTTGTTTGACGGCGCAGCCACATTTTATTTAAAGACATTTCCTGACCATTGCCTGCTTTCCTCTTAAGCGCTTGAGGGACGACAGTGTACCCGCAACGGGTACCGGTAAAGCCTGCGGTTTTGGAGAGCGAGCAAAGTTCAATCGCACATTCCTTAGCACCTTCAACCACATAAATGCTGCGAGGAATAGCTGGATCGGTAACGAAGGATTCATACGCAGCATCATAAAGAATAACAGCGTCATTTTTCAGGGCATAAGCAACCCATGCTTCCAGTTGTTCCTTAGTATAAGCCGCACCGGTCGGGTTATTAGGTGAGCAAAGGTAAACAACATCGGCCTTTATGCTGTCATCTGGCATCGGCAGAAAATTGTTTTCCGGCGTACCATTGATATAAACAATGTTGCGACCGCACATGATATTGGTATCAACATACACAGGATAAACCGGGTCCGGCACCAGAATGGTGTTGGAATTATTAAAGATATCAGTAATATTACCGCAATCGCTTTTTGCACCATCGCTGATAAAAATCTCATCTGCAGCTAATGACACGCCATTATTTGCGTAATAAGCAACCAAAGCCTTATGCAGAAAATCATACCCTTGTTCAGGACCGTAACCGCGGAAAGTCTCTTTGACGCCCATTTCTTCGACTGCTTTCTTCATAGCGTCAACGACTGCCGGCGCTAACGGCAAAGTTACATCGCCGATACCCATGCGGATTACCTTTTTGTCCGGATTATTTGCCACAAAAGCTGTTACCTTTGCTGCAATCTGTGAGAACAAATAGCTTTCTTTCAAATTACAATAGTTTTCATTCATTACTGCCATGTCGTAAATTCCCTCCAAAATAAAATATATAAATTAAATTTAAGCTAAATTCTTTGTGCTGATATTTTAACATATAATCACGTTTTCTGTATGAGCATTTAACAAAATCAACACAAAAAAACAAAAATGCTTATTTATTCAAAATTTCCTCCGGTATCTCAATTACACCGTCAAAAACATGCGTTGCCGGTCCTTTCAACAACACATGATTATCAGAACGATAAGTTACCTTTAATTTTCCGCCTTTAACCAGCACATTCAGTTCCTGGTCCTTTTTGCCAGCTTTACTAAGAAAAATGCAAGCTACAGTTACAGCACAAGCGCCTGTGCCACAAGCCCAGGTCTCGCCGCTGCCGCGTTCCCATACACGGAATTTGACAGTATTATCGTCAATTACCTGAACAAATTCTACATTGGTTCTTTCTGGGAAAAGGGGATGATTCTCTATGCGTGGTCCAATTTCCTCAAGCTTGACAGCCTCAACATCATCAACAAAGATTACGAAGTGTGGATTACCCATCGAGACCGCGGTGCCGTTGTAAACAAGGTCTTCTTCAATCACAAGGCCCTGATCCATAAAGACATAATGGTCGCTGATCATCGGTATTTCTTTCGTCCTGAAAATAGGTTCTCCCATATCAACAACGGCTTCGGTGACTTTACCTTCTACCACAGTCATATCAATCGTTTTGATACCGCCGAGCGTTTCCAGCGTAATAGTGGTTTTATCGGTCAAACCATTGTCATAAACGTACTTAGCAACGCAGCGGGTACCATTACCGCACATCTTTCCTTCAGATGCATCAGCATTAAACATACGCATTCTGAAATCCGCAACCTGAGAAGGCATAATACAAATAAGGCCATCTGCGCCAATACCAAAGCGTCTATGACTTACATATTCAGAAATAGCATTAGGATTTGGCAATTCTTTTTCCATGCAGTTCACATAGACATAGTCATTACCGCAGCCATGCATTTTGGAAAATTCCATTTTCATTTATAAAGTCCTCCTACTTCCTATTCATCGTTAAACAAAG
Source organism: Negativicutes bacterium (assembly GCA_009930275.1). Next base: position 252 of record RZYP01000006.1, on the reverse strand, counting down.
ATTATATCCATTATACCTGAATTTTGTATAAAAAGAAAATTTGTTTGAAAACAAAGAAAGAATTCACTAATTTTCAAATTAAAAAGAAGCAAAAAAAACGTCCCTGTGCTTCTCAGAAAGCTCGAACATAAAAAATATACCATACCGTATCAACCGGCAGCAACGTCAAGGGCGTTCTCACTACGCTCGAACCGCTGCGCCGCACGCCCTGAAGGGCTAGGCGGCTCATGCGTCCCAGGCCAGGGCCTGTTC
>RZYP01000166.1 GCA_009930275.1 Negativicutes bacterium | reverse complement strand
CCACGCCGATGGTCGTGTTGCCGCTGAAGAGGTTCTTTTGTTCGGCATGGTCGCGGATCATGATGTCCTCGGTGTCGGCCAGGGTCAGATCGTCGCGCAACGGCCCGGCCAGGGTGACGCCGCGCAGCGGATCGATGACGTCGCCCAGGCAGTTCACCGCGACCATGGCCCCGACCATCAGCCCGCCGGTTTGCATGGCGCAGGCCCCGAAGCCGCCCTTCATGGCCCGGTCCATGCCTTGGATTTTGCCCACCGTGGCCCCGGTCCCGGCCCCGACGCTGCCCTGAAGGCAGGTGGTGGACGCATTGCGGCAGGCGGCGCGGCCCATGGCCTTGTCCGGCCGCACGCGGTGGTCGCCGATATGCAGATCAAACAGGGCCGCCCCGCAGACAATGGGCACCCGCGTCACGCCCACGTCAAAGCCCACGTCCTTCTCCTCCAGAAACTCCATCACCCCGGCCGCCGCATCCAGCCCAAAGGCGCTGCCCCCGGTCAGGAGCACGGCGTGGGTCGTTTCCACCAGATTGACCGGGTTCAGCAAATCGGTCTCCCGCGTGCCCGGCGCGCCGCCACGCACATCCACGCCCGTCACCGCGCCCGCCGCGCATAGTACCACCGTGCACCCCGTGGCCGCGTCCAGATCATGGGCATGACCGACGGCGAGGCCCGTTGCTTCCAGAAAATGTGTCATATTCATGGGTTGGTCCTTTTTTGGGTGTTTGTTTGATGCACCGCCCGTGATGTTGCCTTGACATGCAGGGAACGTAAATGGTGAGGACTCTGGCAGCAAAATTTGTTTCATACCGTGGAATATCCAAAAATGTTTCGACATCGGCCTTGGCCAAGCTGGTGACATAGCCGCCAAATTGGAGAGGATGCAAAGATGATGTGGAGTTGTCAGGTTTCCGGATAGTCTGTGGCTTGTGGCGTTAGCCGGTTAGGAATTGGCTGTTCAACGTCAATCCCATAGGAGAACAGGCGGCAGAGGCCGGTATTAACCAGAAAATTTATAATTCTTTGTTATATGGCGAGAAATCGGCCATAAATTATTGGTAAAGGAAAAGGATGCATAAATTGAAGGTTAAAGTCACAGATAGAGTTGTATGGCAAGAATTCCTGAAAAAGGTATCAATCATATCTGCTTTTTTCACAATAGCTTTCATCTTTATCGACATTCCTGACAAATATAAAACGTATGCCGGGTTGTCAGTTATGTTTTTCTTTGTGGTCTTGTACTTCTTTCTATGGTGGCGTTACAACAACCTGAAGAATCTAAATCTTCACGTTGATGGGAGCAAAGTGTCGATAGTAACAGGCGACCTATTTAAGCAGCCTGGATTCAAAGTGATAGCTTTCAATGAGTATTTCGATACCCAAGTTGACGATAAAATTATTTCCAGGAATTCATTGAATGGAATATATATCGAGAAATACTCGAATAGATCAATTGAGGAATTGAATCAAATTATTAACGATTATCAATTTGAAGAAGGTGAGCTAATAGATGGCGAGGTTGAGAGATCAGGGAAATCAAAAAAATATAAATTAGGAACAGTTTGTGTTGTGGATGATTTTTTGTTGGCTGCTTTCTCGAAGTTTGATAAACAGAATAAAGCTGTTCTTACCATGCCTGAGTATCTGGAATTCTTGATAAATTTTTGGGATGGCGTGAATCGAGTCTATTCGCAGAAAAGTGTTTCAGTTCCTATATTCGGGTCAGGAATCACTCGCATCAAAGAACATAAAAACATAAGTGATGAAGAATTGCTTAAGATTATGCTTTGGACGTTTAGAATAAGTGAAATGAGATTTAAGCATCCGGCAAAATTAAGCGTTATCATTTATGAAGATAAAATTGGCTCGATAAATCTACTGGATATTAAAGTGGTAGAAAATGGGCTTTGAGCCCTAATTTAAAACTTAACGTTTGATGATAAGGGGGATGGTGTGGCGAATAGAACTGGAACATATATCGCATTTGATGGTCTAGGGGGGGTAAATCCTACAGAGTCTGATTTTAAATATTATGCAACAATGCAGGCATGGAGCGCTGGCAAAAATATAGATTTTAAGTTTGTTAATAGTCATGATAAAACGGCCGCTGTCAGAGACACAAGCCTTCGTAGTACATTGGAGTCCAGAATCAGAGAGCGTCTAGCGGCATCAAAAAACTGCATTGTGATTTTAAGTGATGACACGAGAAGGTCAGGCAGCATGTTGTCATATGAAGTTGAGAAGGCCGTAGATTTATACGAAATACCATTGATTTGCGTGTATCCAGGATATGAAAAAATCAACGTGCCGAGTAAGCTTTCTAGCAGGTGGCCAGATGCCTTAACAAGTAGAATTAACAATGGTACAGCGGACGCTATCCATGTTCCTTTCAAAAAAGACATTCTTTTGACTGCAATTAATCAATTCTCGGTGAATGGAAGCTCACCTGGTGGTTCTTTGGTTACTTATACAAATGAAGCACAAGAAGAAATGAACTCTAGATAGTGAAGGAAGCGGGGTCAGGTCTTGAAAAATAACACAGGGAACACTTGATTAAGTCTTACCTTTTCGACAACAAATAAATGCACCGGATAAACCGGTGATTATCCAGTTAGCCCGCCAAAATTAAATCGAGAGCAAATATGGCACGAAGAAAAAAAAGAGCAGAAAGCCGAGCACGTTATTTTTTACGGCAGCAAGCGCAAGCTAGAGGTTGGAATGTTTCTCATCCTTCCCGAGGTGGCGAAATCTTAGAAGAACAAGAAATTGAAGACTATTTCCCTGAATCAGGACTTGGGCTTGAGCGTCCAGATTTTATGTTTGTTTTAAACGGCAATCCTGCAGCTGTGATTGAAACAAAAAATGATATATCAAAACTTCAAAATTCAATAGATGAAGCCGTTGCCTACGCCGAACTGATTAACAAAAAAGGAAAATACAGCATTAATGTTGCGGTTGGTGCTGCAGGAGAAGAGAATCATGGTTTCGGCGTATGCGTGATGTTCCTCAAACGTGATGAGTGGATTCCACTTACAGCGAATGGGTACGAATTAAGCGCAACGCCCTCGAAAAGAGAAGTAGAACTGGCAATGATTGCCGGTGATGGAACAACGGTTGTCGAGGTTCCATCCGTTAGCGAATTCATTGACTCAGCAATAGAACTTAGCAGAATTCTTAGGCTGGCAAAAGTCGAAGCGCCGCTTAGGCCTAAAGTAATAGGCGCACTCACTCTTGCTATGTATCAAGGTGAAATTATAACCGGGCCAGACGAAGCCCTTGAATCAATTAACAGCAATGTGTCAGAAGCTGTTAAAGAAGCCGTAGACTTAACAGCTGACAAAAAGGTCCGTCTTGTTGATGCGCTTAGACTTCAAGGGGGAGACTACGATCGTCTTGCACCTCATATTGGCAGGGTTGCGTCAATACTCAAACAACTGAACATCAGGGCAGTACTTCAGACTGACACAGACTTCCTTGGAATATTTTATGAGGCATTTCTACGATATGGATATGACAATAACGCTTTAGGTATAGTTTTTACGCCACGTCATATTACTAATTTCTGCGCTGATCTTGTTGGCCTAAGAGCAACTGATCGTGTTGTAGACTTGGCATCTGGTACAGGTGGTTTTTTGGTCGCTGCATTCGACAGAATGCTAAAGTCAGCTCACGGGCCAAAGGCCATTCAGAAAGTAAAAAATTCTCTTTACGGTTTTGATACAAACCCCACAATATGGGCTCTTTCAACTCTTAATATGTTTTTTCGTGGAGATGGAAAAACACATATAGAAAACGCAAGCTGTTTTGATGAGGCTGTAATTTCCAGCACCGAAGGGAAATTTACAAGATCATTTCTTAATCCTCCATTTTCTCAAGAGGGTGAACCAGAACGTGATTTTATAGACCGTTCTATGTCATCACTCGAACCGGAGGGCCTTTTTGCTGTTGTTGTAAAGGCTGGAATTTTCGCCGATGATGATAACAAACAATGGCGTCATGAATTCACTCGTAACCACACGGTTTTGGCAATTATTAGACTCCCCCGCAAAAACTCATGGTCATGCCACGCATGGCCACAGACCAAAATGGTCCAAAATGGATCGCCGGCGCTGAGTGAAAAATTTCCAGCCTC
>RZYP01000028.1 GCA_009930275.1 Negativicutes bacterium | reverse complement strand
GAAGTATTGGGGAAACCCCGTGCTTTAAAACCTTACAACGACAGAACCTGATATTTTTCCATAAAGGAAGCGCATAGCAAATGTTATAATAATTAACATTTGCTGGTGCGCTTTTTTTCTTGCAAATTGGTAAAAGAAAAGCTTATAATATAGCCTGCAAGTTTAAAGCATTGTTTTTTAAAAAATCATTTTATTCCAAAGTATTTTTGCGAAAGGAGACTTGGATTTCATGCTGAAAAAGGTAGTTGCTATTCACGATTTGTCATGTGTAGGACGCTGTTCGCTAACAGTTGTCATACCACTTTTGTCAGTAATGGGAGTTCAAGCCTGCCCTCTGCCTACGGCAGTTTTAAGTTCACACTCTGGCGGATTCCAAAATGTTGTGTGCAAGAATTTAACAGAAGAAATAAAGTTGTTTAGTGAACAGTGGGAAATGAACAAGCTTGAATTCGATTGTGTTTACAGCGGCTTTATGGCCTCGGTAGATCAAATTGGTATTGCCAAAGAAGTTATTAAAAGATTTACGAATACAGAAAGTTTGGTTATGGTTGACCCGGTCATGGGAGACGAAGGCAAGCCTTATTCGCTTATTACGCCTGAACTCATTAATAATATGAGAACCTTGGTTGCTGAGGCGGATATAATTACGCCAAACTATACCGAAGCTTGTTTTTTGTTGAAAAAAGAATATCAGGGCAGCGATGTCGTCTGGCATGAGCTTTTGCCATGGCTGCCGGAACTTGCCGCAATGGGGCCGGAAAAGGTAGTCATAACAGGCATCCCTGATGGCGAAAAACTTGTTAATCTTGGTTACGAAAAAAGTACAGGCTGTTTTTACATAGGCTCGAACATGCGTATTGGCGAGAGATATCCTGGTACAGGTGATATTTTTGCCAGCGTTTTGCTAGGCAAGCTTCTTTGGCAGGAAGGGTTTGGTGTTGCGTTATCTAAAGCTGGCACGTTTGTTGCCGACGCTATTGCTGCCACCAGAGAATTAAACCTGCCTGTGCGCGAAGGCTTGGCGTTTGAACAGGTTATAGAGCAGGTCAATGATTGATCTGTCCTGTCTGCAATTAAAAAAACTGACTGTTTGCTTACTGTTTTCTGTGTTGTATACTTGTCAGTAAAAGCGAGGTGGATAAATATGTCAGGCAGAAGTCTGAACGTCAAGGATTTGGCTTATATCTCCATGTTGGCCGCATTGTGCGTTCTTGCAACTTTTATAAAGATTCCTTTTGGTTCAGGAGCCATGGTTCATTTAGGAACAGCAATGGTATTTACTTCCGGCATTTTATTCGGTGGTGTCTACGCCGGTTGGGGAGCGGCTATAGGTTCTGCTTTTTATGACCTTTTGATGGGCTTTTCTCCATACACCTTATGGTCGTTTTTTATTAAAGGTATTGCGGGATATTTGGTGGGCATGATTGCCATGGGCTCTTTTCCCAATTATGGACCGCGTGCCAACCGTGCCGGAGTCTTAAGAATTGTTTTTGCGTGCTTCATCGGTGCCATGTGGACTTTGGTGGGTTATATCTTTGCGTGGTGGAGCGTCATTGGCAGCTTAAGTGTTGCTCTGGCTAATATACCGGCAAGTCTTTTGACTTCGGCCGTAGGTTTTGTTGTTGCAATGTTGTTATATCCTCGCTTGCGCGGATATGTTGAAGAGAAATTCAGGTAGCGGAGGCTTTTATGAAAAAAATATTATTAAGTGCTTTTTTGGCTGTAATGGTTCTTTGCTCACATAATACTTCGATGGCGGCAGAACAGGGAAATAACGGAACTGCGTCTCAGTCAGTTGAGACAAAAAGCAAGGAAAAGTTGGTAATTTTGCCTTCCGAGGCAAACTACACTTTAGCAATCATTCCAACTCTTGATCAGTCAGGTATGGAAGAAAAAGAGCGGATTATGGCACAGAATGCGATTAAAAACGCTTTTGAGCTTAAGTATCCTAAGAAAACAACAAAGGTACAGCTGCTTGACGAGAAAAAAATTGTTGAGGCGATAAAGAGACACCCGTTTGAAAATTATGACGCTCCGGTGCTTGCGGAGCTTGTCGCTATCGGGGAAGACTTGAAGGCGGATAGGGTTATTTATTTGTCGCTCGAACCGACTAAAGGCGAGGAAGACGGGTTTATGGTCGTAGTAGGAACGGAAACTTTTGCTTCTCAAGTCAGTATGAAAATGAAATGTGTCGATATTAAAAATAAAGCATATTTGTTTAACCAGCTTGTCGTTAGGGAAGGCTCTTCCTCTGCAGTTGCCTTTTGGAGAATTGGCGGCGCAAGTAAGGGTCGCAGCGTGAAAAAAGCAGTAACGGCATGTATGGAAGAATTTTTGACCAATATTGAATAAAAAAAGGTTGCAGCTGTTGCTGCAACCTTTTTTGCAGGAATAAAGCGGTAGTGCAGAGAAGTTAAAAGATATTTTTATGAGGGAGATTAAGCGCATGTTAAACAAGGTCGATTTAGATGCGACAGTTGATAAAAAAGAATATGAGGACGAATTCGCGCTTGCCGCAGATAAAATGGGCTGTTTGCAAAGAAAACTGAGGGATGCCGGTGTACCGGTAATTATCTTGTTTGAAGGCTGGCACGGGTCACTCAGGGGAACGCTGATTAATCGATTGCTTTCTGCCTTGGATTCGCGCGGATATAAGGTCTATTCGGCTTCAAAAACAAGAAAAGAACATGAAAATAAGCCATATTTTGCGCAGTTCTGGGAAAAATTACCACCAAAGGGAGCTTTTAGTATCTACAACAGCAGTTGGTACTACCCCCAACTAGAGCAGGAAATGCAGGGCCTCGGCCACAAAACAACTAATCAAAACGATGTTTCTTATGATGATGTTAACGTCTATGAAAGACAGTTGATAGATGATGGGTATTTGGTAATTAAGTTTTTTTTACATATTTCCCAGCAAAAACAGAAGAAGAATCTGGAAAAATTGGAAAAAATCTTTGGCAAGGACTGGCACGAGGTAAATACCGAAAATGACTGGAATGGAACATATGAGGAATACTACCAGGCCTATGAAAGAATGTTTGCTGCGACCAATAAAATAAACTCTAAGTGGCATATTGTATCTGCGGAAGACCTGCGTTATGCACAGCTAGCTGTTTTCAAAGTATTGTTTGCGGAAATAGAAGCCTTTTTACACATGAGGGTTGATCTGCCTAAAAAGGATAAGGAAGGTGCAGTAAAAGCTATTCCGAATATTTTGGGCAGCGTTGATTTGTCACTTTCTGTCGACAGAGAAATATATAAAGATGAATTAAAAAAATACCAGAAACGGCTGAGAACATTGCAATTTGAGTTATATAAAAGTAAAATCCCTTCGGTTATTGTGTTCGAGGGCTGGGATGCCAGTGGTAAGGGCGGCGTAATTCGCAGGCTGACGTCATTTCTTGATCCTTTAGGCTACCAGGTTATACCTGTAAGCGAACCGAATATAGTTGAAAAACAATATCATTATTTGTGGAGGTTTTGGTGCAATTTGCCAAGGCCTGGCGAGATCACGATTTTTGATCGTTCCTGGTATGGACGAGTTTTGGTCGAAAGGGTCGAAGGTTTTGCGGATGCAAACGAGTGGCAAAGAGCTTATGGGGAAATCAACGAGATGGAAGAGCAATGGGTAAAGCACGGGGTTGTTTTGGCTAAATTCTGGTTGCAAATAGACAAGGATGAGCAGTATCAAAGATTTGAAGATAGGGAAAACAATCCAAACAAGGTGTGGAAGATTACGAAGGAGGACTGGAGAAATCGCGAAAAGTGGGATGAGTATGAAATGGCCGTCAACGAGATGCTTTTCCGGACCAGTACTGATTATGCGCCTTGGATAGTGGTAGAAGCAAATTCTAAATATTACGCGCGTTTGAAAGTTCTGTCAAAATTAATCGAATTATTTGAAAAAGCTTTGAGCAATAACTAACGGCGGCTTGTTTCAATACATTTGTTTTTCAGATATAATAGTAAAGGTATGTATTATTTATGGAGGTTTAGTGTGAGCTGGGAAATAAAGAATAGAATAAAACAAATTTTAGATAGGGAGCAGGGTGCCCAGGTTTTTGCCAGAGGAGCACGTCGTTCATTGGCTTTTATTTACCCTAATACTTACAATGTCGGCATGTCCAATTTAGGTTTGCAGATTCTTTACAGGGAAATTAACGAAAGAGGCGATACTGCCTGTGAACGTTTTTTCCTGCCTGATAAGAAGGTGCAGGGCGAGTATGTGAAAACCAAGACGCCGCTTTTGAGTATGGAAACGCAGAGACCATTGGCCGATTTTGCTATTATTGCGGTTATGATGTCTTTCGAAATGGATTACCTCAATCTGTTGACTATGCTGAAGATGGGCAAGGTAGGGCTAATTGCTTCAGAGAGAAAGGAAAAAGAACCGTTAGTTATTGTGGGAGGGCCGTGTGCAACGTTTAATCCTGAGCCACTGGCTCTTTTTGCCGATGCCTTCGTTATCGGAGAAGGCGAAGAAACTGTTCATATGCTTTTAGACACGGTTTATCAAGCTAAGAACGAAGGTGCTTCCAAGGAAGAAATTTTGTTGTGTTTGGCAAAGCTGCCTGGTGTATATGTCCCCCGTTTTTATGAGCCGTTGTATGAAGGTGATAAGTTTGTTGCCATGAAGCATGATGAGCGTGTTCCAGCAACTATTAAAAGGCAATGGGTTCACGAATTAGACAGTCATCCTGGCAATTCGGCAATTTTATCTGCTGATACAGAGTTTGAAAATATGTATATCATTGAAGTAGCGCGTGGATGTGGCCGTCACTGCCGCTTCTGTATGGCTGGTTATTGTTTTCGCAAACCTCGTGCCAGAGACCTCGAAGAGATCATGGCGGCAATTCGAAAGCGTCCGGCAGCAACGAAAAAGGTTGGACTGATGGGCGCTGCGGTTTCGGATTATCCTCAGATAAAAGAATTGAGCAGAATTTTGGTGAAAGAGCAAATACCATTTAGTGTTGCTTCCCTTAGGGCTGACAGCCTGGATATAGAATTAGCTGAAGCCCTGGCGCAGAGTGGACAAAAAACCATGACGGTAGCGCCGGAAGCCGGCAGTGAAAGAATGCGCAAGGTTATTAATAAGGGGATTAGCGAAGAAGATATCTACAAAGCGGTTGAGCTGGCTACGAAAGCCGGAATGAAAAATATCAAGCTGTACTATATGATTGGTCTGCCAACGGAGGAAGAGCAGGATATCGATGAGATGATAGCCATGATTGCACGAGTAAGGGCAAAAATGGATGCTGTAGGCAATAGAGGCGACCTGATATTAAGTATTAATGCTTTTGTGCCGAAGCCTTTTACGCCTTTTCAATGGTCGCCGCTGGCGCCGGTCAAAACATTGAAAAAGAGGTTTGCCAGAATTAATGAAGCTTTCCGCAAGGAAAAACATGTTTTTATCCATACCGAGTCTTTGAAGGAAACAGTTATGCAAGCAGTTCTTGCCAGAGGTGAGCGCTCTATCGGCAAGGCAATCTACGAAGCAGCAACCAAATACGAAGGTAATCTCAAGCAAGCATTGCAGGCTGAAGGGATAGATCCCGAGGCATATGCCGGGCGAGCTTTGAGTATTGACGATATTTTACCTTGGTCACATCTTGACATGGGTCTTCAGCCAGGGTATTTGGCAATGGAATGGGAAAAAGCCAAGAGTCTTGACTTTACAATTCCTTGTTTTGAGCATTGTAAACGTTGTGGAGTTTGCGGGGAGGAACAAAATGGATAAGTTCTTACTTAGAGAAAAAGCTGGCGTTTGGTATGGCTTTTTCCCAAAACTAGAACAGCTTGGATTCTCACATGCCTTCACCTGCCGGTTTAGAGGCAATAGTACGATAGTTCCCGGGGCTCTCAATCTGGCCTTGCATGTCGGTGATGAGCCGCAGAAGGTTTTACTTAATAGAAAAGCTGTCGCGAGGGCGCTTGCCATTGATGCAGCAGCCATAACTACCTGCGAGCAGGTACATGGCAGCAACGTTGAGATTGTTGCCAAAGATATGATAGGCAGCGGTGCCTTAAATTTTTCTGAGGCAATAGCCGGCACGGATGCCTTGATTACGATGGAAAAGAATGCACCTTTAATGCTTTTTTTTGCTGATTGCGTGCCTGTCATCTTTGCCGATCCTGTCACGGGAGCGGTAGGAATTGCTCACGCGGGTTGGCGTGGCAGCGTTGCTGGGATTGCGGCAAAAACAGCAGAACTCATGGCTAGCGAGTTTGGTGTGGATTTAAAGAACCTCGTTGCGGCTATTGGCCCCTCAATTGGCCCTTGTTGTTACGAGGTTGACGACGTTGTTTACGAGCAAGGCAAAAATTTTTATGATTGTTTCATGCCGACGACAGTGGGGCATTGGCGTTTGGACTTGTGGAGAATGAACGAATTGCAGCTGCTGGAAAAAGGCTTGCTCAGCGAGAACATTTTGCGTGCGGATGTGTGCACAGAGGACAACAAGGAGCTGTTTTTTTCCTACAGAGGAGAAAATGGTAAAACTGGTCGTTTAGCTGCTGTTATATTCAGAAAATAATAGAGGAATACTGTGATAAATAGCGAATAAATATCAGTCGGGAGGCATTGCTGTGTTAAGTAAAAACCTAGAAACAGTACTGACCAGAATTAATCAGGCTTTGGCAATGCGCAAGGAAGTTAAACAAACGGGTGAGAAGGTCACTTTAGTCGCTGTGACAAAGAACCATCCCGCTGATGTAATTCTTGCCTCCATGGCTTTGAATATTACCGATATTGGTGAAAACCGAGTGCAGGAAGCAAAACAAAAGAAAAACATTGTGCCTCATGGGCCTAGGTGGCACTTGGTGGGGCATCTGCAGACGAACAAGATCAAGCAGGCGGTTGAGCTTTTTGACATCATTGAATCAGTCGACAGTGAAAAGGTCTTAGACGCTATTGACAAGGCAGCCTTGCAACAAGGCAAGATACAGGATATTCTCTTACAGTTGAATATTGCTGAAGAGGAACAAAAAAGCGGTTTTGACATTGGTTCTTACAAGGATATTCTTCCCAGGCTGGCGGAATATAAAAATGTTCGCATACGGGGTTTGATGGTAATTGCCCGAAAATGTGAAGATGTCGAAGAAACGCGTCCTGTTTTTACAAAAGGTTACGAAGAGTTTTGTCAGCTGAAAGAATATCTTGGCACTAAGGATGTTGATACACTTTCGATGGGAATGACGCATGATTATTGGATTGCTATCGAAGAAGGAGCTAATTCTGTAAGAATTGGGACAGCGCTTTTCGGTGAAAGAGATTATAGCAGGTAGAATTCAAGGGGGTATGAAGGCAAAATGAAGATAGTTGATAAGATATGCGATACTTTAGGCCTTTACAAAGATGTTTACGAAGAAGAAACAGCTGTGCAGGAAGAAACCTTACCTGAACCTAAGCGGAACTTTGTTCGTAACTTTGAGGCACCTAAGGAAGAAAAGAGTCCTTTTTTTAGCAAGAAGCAGGCTGGCGAAGACGGAAAGCTCATAACTCTGCCGCTGACGCAAAAGCAGGTCAAAGTAATTGTGCTTGAACCAACCGGCTTTGACGACTCCCAGAAAGTTGCTGATCACCTGCGGAACAATCAGCCCGTAGTAGTTAATTTCGAAACGACTGACGGGGAAGTAATGAAAAGGATGACCGACTTTATCAGCGGTACTATCTATGCGGTGAATGGAAGCATGAAAAAAATTGGCCGTAATATTTTGGTTTGCGCTCCACAGAACGTCGATATCGATGCGGGAAAATCAGTTTATGATGAAAAGGGTGAAGCACCGTGGGAAAAATAGGTAAAATTGCCTTCGTCGGCGGCGGAGCCATGGGGGAAGCGATTTTAAAAGGTATTTTAAACGCAGAATTGGCTGATGGGAACGATATTACGGTCAGTGATCCTTCTGAGCAGCGCCGCGAATATTTGCAAAATCAGTATGGCATCAACACCACTGCAGACAATACGCTCGCAGTAAAGAAAGCTGATACCGTTATTTTAGCTGTCAAGCCTCAGATGGCAGACGCAGCTATTACAAGCGATGTCGCTCAGGCAATTCCGGAAGCGGCTGCCGTTATATCTATCATGGGTTCGGTTGATTTGAAAAAACTGCATGAGTTGATTCCCGGGCGGGCGATCATCAGAGTTATGCCTAATACGCCGCTGGCTGTCGGTGCTGGTATGACCGCGATTGCACCCGATGATAAAGCCAGTAAGGAAATGGTCGCTAAGACGAACGCTATTTTTGGCTCCTGCGGCGAGGTTGTCGAGGTACAAGAGAGTGCGATGGAAGCAATTACAGCAGTTTCCGGGTGCGGACCCGGCTATGTATTCATGTTGATTGATGCTTTGGCTGACGCTGGTGTTAATGCAGGTCTGCCTCGCAATCTGGCTATCAAATTGGCAGCACAGACTTTTGCCGGCGCAGGAAAGATGGCGGTAGAAACCGGATTGCATCCGGCACAATTACGTGATCAGGTGACTTCTCCTGGTGGAACAACTATTGCCGGTATCCATGCCTTGGAAAGTCACGGTGTGCGCGGGGCGATGTTTGATGCTGTTCTGGCGGTTCTGGACCGTAGTGAGAAACTAAAAGGGAGATAACATGGCAGACAGAGAAAAGGTATTAAGATTTTTCCGTTCCGGCGGAGATGAAGATTTGGCAGCTAAATTGCTTGATTTGGCTGAAACAGTTCAAAAGTCCAGAAAGTTCAAAGTCAGTGATTTTCTTGACCCACATGGTTTGAGTGTTGCAGAAATCGTTGCAGCGAATGTGGATAACATAAAAGTTGAAGTTAACGGTGGTTTTCAAAACCCTGAAAGAGCAAAGGCAGCTTTTGTTTCTGAAGAATTTTTCGGCAAGCCGGATTTTGCTCTGGAGTGTTTTCAGGTGGAATGGGATAAACGCTATTACACACTGACTCACAGGGATATTTTGGGGGCTTTTATGGGTCTTGGCTGCAAACGCGAAATACTTGGAGACATAATATTTATTCCGGAAGGCGCTCAGTTCGTCGCAGATAAAGCGTTTGAAGCATATATCACCTCTAATCTTACACAAATAGGAGCGGCTCCTGTCTCATTAAAAATCATTGCGCCGAGCGAATTACAGCAAAGGGAAGAACAGGTAAAGGTAATCAGCGCTACGGTATCTGCTTTAAGGCTGGATGCTGTCGCCGCGGCAGGTTACGGGGTATCACGCTCTCGCATGGCTGAGGAAATCAAAAGCCAGAATGTCAAGGTTAACTGGAAAGAAGCAAAAAATGCGGCCCAGTCGGTAGGAGAGGGCGACATACTGTCTTTTCGCAATCGTGGACGTGTGGAGGTAGCGGAAGTCCGGGGAACAACGAAAAAAGGCCGAATCAGTATTACGCTCAAACGTTATATTTAATTATTCGCAGGGAGGGGCAATATGTTAACACCCTTAGATTTACACGGCAAGAACTTTAACAAAGAATTCAGGGGATATGATAGCAAAGAAGTTGATGAGTTCTTTGCCCAGGTCGTTAAAGACTTCGAGAGGCTTTATCAGGATAATATCGAGCTAAAGGAGGCTTTGGAAAGAGCCAGCACCAAGCTTGAATACTTCGAGCAAATGGAAGCAACTATGCATAATACCCTTGCGATAGCTCAGGAAACTGCCGAAGAAGTAAAGCAAAGCGGTAAAAAGCAGGTTGAACTGATGACGAAGGAAAGCGAAATAGAACGCCAGAAGCTTCTAACGGAAACAGAAAATAATTGCCGCAAACTGGCCTCGGAAACAGAAAATGACTGTCGTAGGATGACTACGGAAACAGAAAACTATTGCAAAAGAATTTCTATGGAAGCGGAAACAAAATGCAACCAGATGATTGCTGATGCTGAAAAAAAGGTCAGAACTGCTGAAAGTGCTTATCAGGAACAGGTTAAGCAGGCTAATACGCATCGCAACCACATGAGAACTTTACTTGAAGGTCAACTTGAACTAATGCGTAAAGCAGAGAAAGAAAACTTCTAAAGGAATGTTGTGGGGGTAGTGATGATGATTCTTTTGGTAAGACATGGAGAGGCTACGCATCATACGGAGCATTTGACAGGGGGCTGGACTGATTCGGTTCTAACCGAAAAGGGAAAGAGTCAGATGCGTTTTTTGGCTGCAAAACTGGCAAAAGATTTTAACAGGTACAAGATGAAAACACGAATCCTGTCCAGTGACTTGAAAAGGGCAAAAGACTCGGCTCAAATAATTGCGGACACGCTAAACGAAAGAGTTGAAATTGCACCCTTTTTGCGGGAGAAAAACAACGGCAAGGCTGCTGGATTGGATGAAAAATCAGCCCGCGCCCTCTATGTTATGCCGCCTTCGCCAAAAGAACTTGACCATCGCAACTACCCAGGTGGGGAAACCAGAAGAGAATTTTTTAATAGGACCATTATGGGCCTAAAGACCATTGAGACTTTCGAAAAGGAGAATTTCATAATAGTCGCCCATAAAGGCACTATTCAAAATATAATTTTCGATTGGATAGGGTTTAATATCGAAGAAGTCAATAAGCACAATTTCTCTTTTGATATACTGCCTGCAAGCGTTACGGTACTGGGAGTTAATAAATGGCAGGAACACGCAATTTTTCTTTTAAATGAAACTTCTCATTTGCACCGAGATGACGGGTTTGGACTTTTCCAGTTCAAGTACAGCACAAATCGGCGTTGACGCCCGGGGTATAATTAGTGTATAATACACCTGCTTGTATTTTCATATAGGAAAGCAATGCGGGAGACAGTAAGTCGACGCAATACGGAAAGCGAATCGAGGAGGGTGCAAGCTCGATACGGAAAGCGACGAACGAAAATCACTCCTAAGCTGTCGCGCTGAAAAAAGTAGGCGTGATCGTTTGATGGACGTTACAACATCTTAAGTGGCAGTTTTATGCTGTCAGTAGGGTGGTACCACGGGTAAAAACAGTCTCGTCCCTTCGGGGAGCGGGACTTTATTTTTTTGGAGGTGTAAGAATTGGATTATGGTAAAACGTTAAATCTTCCGGAAACGGAGTTTCCAATGCGCGCAGGTTTGCCGGAAAGAGAGCCGGGTGTCCTTGAATATTGGGAGGACAACAAGATTTATGCAAAGAAACAAGCTTTGCATGCCGGCAAGGAAAAATTTGTCCTGCATGACGGGCCTCCGTACGCCAACGGCCGGATTCACATGGGCACTGCGTTGAACAAGATATTAAAAGACATTATTATAAAATACAAATATCTTCAAGGATTTGATACGCCTTATGTTCCAGGCTGGGACACTCACGGCATGCCGATTGAACACGCGGCTATCAATAATCTTGGTTTAAACCGCCATGAGCTTGATACCCTTGTTCTTCGTGAAGAATGCAAGAACTACGCCCTCAAATGGATTGATGAGCAGCGCCAGGATTTCAAACGCCTTGGTGTTCTTGGGGACTGGGAAAATCCTTATATCACATTAAAACCTGCTTATGAAGCTAAGCAAATTAAAGTTTTCGGTGAGATGGCAAAAAAAGGCTATATTTACAAGGGCAAGAAAGCAGTTTATTGGTGTACGCATTGTGAGACTGCACTGGCGGAGGCTGAAATTGAATATGGCGAAGAAAAGTCAAACGCTATTTTTGTTAAGTTTCCGCTTAAAGACGATAAGGGGCTTTTGCCTGCCGCTGCTAAGAACAAAGATGTTTTTGTTGTAATTTGGACGACAACACCATGGACTTTGCCGGCTAACGTAGCAATTGCGGTTAACCCTGACTTTGAATATGCCTGGGTAGAATCTGAGGGTGAAGTTTACTTAATGGCTAAAGAACTTCTGGCTTCTGTTGGCAAGGTCTGCCGTAAAGAATTTACTAATATTCTTGCTACTGTCAAAGGCAGCGAACTGGAAAATATGGTTGCACGTCACCCTTTCCTGGAACGCGATTCCGTTGTTGTGTTGGCTGATTACGTTACCCTTGATGCCGGTAGTGGTTGTGTACATACTGCTCCTGGTCATGGACAGGAAGACTTTGAGACAGGTATGCGCTACAAATTGCCGATAATATCACCGGTTGATAAATCCGGTCATCTGACTGCTGAAGCAGGCGAATTATTTGCCGGTATGTTTGTCTTTGATGCTAACGTTCCAATTATCAAGCATTTGGCTCATAACAACCGTCTTTTGGGTAAAGAAAGCATCCGCCATCAATATGCCCACTGCTGGCGTTGTAAGGAACCAATCATTTATCGTGCTACCGCTCAGTGGTTTGCTTCTGTTGACGGCTTTCGCGACGCTGCTTTAAATGCTATTGCTAATGAAGTGGAATGGATTCCTTCCTGGGGCCAATCTCGTATTCATAACATGGTTGCCGACCGCCACGACTGGTGTATTTCCCGCCAACGTGTCTGGGGAGTGCCAATTCCTGTTTTCTACTGCAAAGACTGTGGCGAATATATCATTAATGACGATACCATCAATGCGGTTTCAGAACTTTTCGGCAAAGAGGGTTCTGATGCTTGGTGGGCTCATACTGCCGAAGAAATTTTAACGGCCGGAACAACTTGCCCAAAATGCGGCAGCCATCATTTTGAAAAAGAAACTGATATCATGGACGTTTGGTTTGACAGTGGCTCCTCACATGAAGCAGTTTGTAAAGTGCGTCCGGAGCTCGCTTGGCCAGCTGACCTGTATTTGGAAGGCAGTGACCAGCATCGTGGCTGGTTCCAATCTTCTCTTCTGACATCCGTGGCTTGCAATGGGCACGCACCTTATAAAGCAGTCTTGACTCATGGCTATGTTGTTGATGGCGATGGCCGCAAGATGTCCAAATCTATTGGTAATACAATTGCGCCGCAGGATGTAATCGGTCAGTACGGCGCGGACGTAGTGCGTCTATGGGCTGCTTCTTCTGACTACAAGGCTGATATACGTATTTCGAAAGAAATTCTTAAGCAGCTTTCGGAGGTTTATCGTAAAATCCGCAATACCATCAGGTTTATTCTTGGTAATACCAATGATTTCAATTATGAAGCCAATAGGGTCAATTACTCCGAAATGGAAGAACTTGACCGCTGGGCTTTGATGCATATGCAGCTATTGAAACAAAAAGTTACTTCTGCGTATGATACCTATGATTTCCATGTTCTGTACCATGCTATTCACAATTTCTGCACAGTTGAGATGAGCGCGTTCTATCTCGATATCACCAAGGACCGTTTGTATGCTTCTAAAGCCGATTCCAAGGCACGCCGCAGCGCACAGACGGCTATGTATGAAATAATGATGGACTTGGTTGTTATGATTTCTCCGGTACTGAGCTTCACGATGGAAGAGGTATGGCAATTCATGAACAAACCAGCTGATTTGCCGGAAAGCGTGCAAATGATGCCTTGGCCTGAAGTTAAAGAGGAATATCTGAACGAAGGTCTGGAAACTAAATGGGAGAACTTCATCGAATTGCGCAGCGAGGTTACGAAGGTTCTTGAAGGCGCCCGTCGTGCTAAGACTATCGGCCATTCTCTTGACGCGAAGGTTGAACTTCATGCGACAGGTGAGGCTTTGTCAATCCTTCAGGAAGTTGAAAAAGAATTATCTACTTTGTTCATAGTATCTCAGGTCGAATTGTTTGACACCCTCGAGGGCGGGGCTGAGGAAACTGGTCGCGAGGATTTGAAGGTGACCGTTAAAGCCGCAGAGGGTCAAAAATGCGAACGATGCTGGATTTACAGCGATACTGTTGGCGAAGATACTGAGCACAGCACGCTTTGCAGTCGCTGCAGGGAAGCTCTCAAATAAGTTATGTTGAAAAAAGAAGGCCTGATGGCCTTCTTTTTTTGTAATATCGACATAATATGATTAAATTGCTATAATGAAATGGCTAATAGAATCTACAGGGGGGCTTTATATGGGAATATTAATGCATTATATCGGGATGGCAATCTCGATCTTTTTTGCGTATCAAGTTTACAAAGATGCCAAGGCTCGTGGCAACTCTGCCGCAATATTTTGGGCGATAGGGACTTTTATTATCTGGATAATAGTTTTTCCTATTTATTGGTTTAAATACATGCGAGAAGGAAAATAAAAAAATCTGCAAAACCATCAAGGTTTTGCAGATTTTTGCTTTTATTAATCGTCAAAATTTTTCCAGGCGTTGTTAATAATTTCTTTTTTGCTTTTTTTCACTTTCTTTTCGATGTTGAAAAAATTATTATCTCTGTGGTCTGTCGAATAATCGGCATAATCTATATCGCGGTCATATTGCTCATAGCTGCGGTTGTAGTCTCCATGGCCGTCATCGCAAATATAACAAGAATTCCGGTTAACTTCGTAAAAAAATTGCTCTTCCATAATTTCCCCCTGCTTTAAAATGATTACGGATAATTTTATCACGAAATAGCGACTGGGAAAAGAAAGGTATTGAAAATATTTTATTTAGGAACATTGTGTGGTATGATTTATAAAAGAATTAATTTGAATAATCAGACTAATTGACGTGCGTAATTTATAGTTTAACAGGAAAGGAGGTATGGAAGGTATGACTAAGCACAGCAAAGAGGTGTTGGAAAAGTATTTGAACCCAGAGGCAGAGGGAGGAAGAACAGAGGAAGATAGTGGAGAGATAGACAAGGACCTTGAAAAACTGGAGGAAATTTGGCAGGACAAAGAAGTTAAGGCCGATATAGAGGCTAAGCACATGCCAAAAGAAAAAGCCTACAGAGGGCACAAAGCATAGAAGCTAATCAGGCTAGAGCATTATTCCTAAGAGATTATTGCTCTAGTTTTTTCTTCAATAATTACACATTGGCTTGTGAATATTTGATATACTATAAACGTAGGCAGAATATTACAACAAGATAATGCCATGCTTGTTGAGCTGGTTACAAATAAAATTCAAGATGATGCCTTTATTTTAAGATACTAAATAAAGCGAGTTTGAGCTTTACTTATGGGGAGGGATACATAATGTTTAAGAAAATTTTGGTTCCGGTTGACGGTTCGGAAAATTCCTGGAGGGCTTTAGATTATGCAGCCGCCCTTGGCGAAAAGTATGGAGGCGATCTCATAGTCGTTAATGTCGTAGAGCCCTACAGCGCCAATGTTGTGCCCTTTACAATGCCTTGGGATAGTGCAACTCTTTCTCAGGTCAACAGTGCCTTGGAAAAAGCAGGAGAGAAGGTTTTGGATATAGCAAAGAAAAAACTGGCTGCTTATCCAAATAGTGTTAAGTGTGTTTTAAGGGTTGGTCATCCCTCAGGAAGGATAGTTGCTCTCGTCAAGGATTTTGACTGCGATGCCATTGTTATAGGCAGCAGGGGGCTTAGCGGTGTTACGGATTTTCTTCTTGGCGGCGTTAGTTCTGGCGTGCTTCAAAAATCTCCGGTATCTGTACTGATTGTAAAATAGCCATTGTCTTGCTAAACAAACTCATAAGGGTAATGTGCATGATAATAGTCCCGCGCTAATTGCGGGACTTTATTTTTTTGAGTAACTAGCGGTACAAAGCAGGAGGTTTGCCAATATGTGCATCTCAATAATCGAATAACCACATGTCGTACTTGCCCTGGAGCAAATAACTGCCATGCAGGCAGTTTATGCCTCTTGATTAGATAATCGCAATTTTCATTTTAGAACACTTTTTTACTATTATGTTTCTGCAACTGCGAAGCATTATTCTTTTTGTTTAATAAAAAAATAGCGCTTACTTACTTTTTGTTGCGGAACGGCTTTTTATGGATTTATCCAAAACTGCAACAAACGAACAAAGAAAAAGAATAATAAAAACTTATCAAAACATATTTTACATAATTTGATATAATACAAATAAGACAGAAAATTCTCACATTATCATATTAAAAGATATGGGTGGCGGTCAAGATGAAGAATTTTTTTTTTAAAAAGGTTTTGGAGGGCGTCAAGAAAGGAGGACTAAAGGTAACATTCTGGGATGGTGAGGAATTTGAGTTTGGAGATGCCTCACCTGAGTTTCATTTGATCTTTCGAAAGGAACCAAAGGCTATGGAAATCGAAGATCTGCGTCTGGCCCTGGGTGAGGCATATATGGACGAAACAATTGACTTTGAAGGCAATCTGGGAGCATTTCTTTCTATAATGGAAAAAAATGAAGAATCTTTTTGTAATATGAAAACACTAAAAGTCGCAAAAAAAATCGACGGGCTATTAAATAAAGCGGAGCAAAAAGGCAACATTGGAAGACACTATGATTTGGGCAATGACTTTTTTTCACTTTGGCTAGACAAAACCATGACTTACTCTTGTGCATATTTCACTAATTCGGATGATACTCTGGAGCAGGCACAGAGAAACAAGATTGAATATATCTTAAAAAAACTTAACCTTCGTCAAGGAGAACGTTTGCTCGATATTGGGTGCGGCTGGGGTGGAATTATTATCAATGCTGCACAGGAATATGGGGTAAATGCTCTTGGCATAACCTTGAGCGAAGAACAGTACGTAAAAACTAAAGAAAGAATCGAAAAATTGGGTCTTAATGATAAAGTAGATGTAAAACTGATGAATTACCTGGACCTTGATAAGAATTCTTATCAATTTGATAAAATAGTCAGTGTCGGCATGTTTGAACATGTCGGCAAGGAAAACCTTCACAATTATATGAAAATATTGAATGAACTACTGGCGCCAGGTGGTTTATCTTTGTTGCATACAATTACTTGTGCCAATGAAACAACAGCTTCTAATACTTGGATGACGAAGTATATTTTCCCCGGAAGTTATGTGCCGTCCTTAAGAGAAATTATGTGGCAGTTACCGGAATATGACTTTCATCCATTGCATATTGAGAGTTTGCGCTTGCATTATGCTAAAACACTTGATATTTGGTATAAGAACTTTTTAGCGCATATTGAGGATGTGCGAAAGAAGTTTGACGAACGTTTTGTAAGAATGTGGAGTTTGTACTTGCTATGCAGTGCTGCTTCTTTTCGTGCCACAGATTTGGATGTATTCCAACTTTTGTTCTCAAAAGGTCTTAACAACGGGTTGCCTATGACCTATGGCTACTTGTACAAAGGTCACGAATAGATTAACTATAGAGCAGAAAAAAGTTTTAGATATTAGATTTAAATTCAAGCCGATCATATTTAAGACGGGGTGAGTTCTGGGTTAAGCCGTATGCAAAAGTGCTGGTCCTGACTGAAAAATAAATTTAAAGCTGGCTTGTTCCTTTTGCAAATTTTGCGTATTTGCTGCGTTAATTACCTGTATTATTAACAGTAGATAAGGAGGGAGAAATAGTGGCGTCTCATGAAGAAAAAGTAAGCCGAATTGCAAAACAACTGAAAGAGCGCAAAAACTCTATGCCTTTGACACTGAAGAAAAAAACAGTTTCTCATGAAGTCCCAAAACCTAAGGACAAGAAGCATTCAGACGAAAAACTCGACATCAGCGATCTTGATGAGATAATCAATATCGATGTAGAAAGTCGTATTTGTGTCGCAGAACCTGGTGCGACATTTTCGAAAGTTGTTGCTGCGACAATTAAGGACGGACTTGCTCCACTTGTAGTGCCGGAGCTTAAGACAATAACTGTTGGAGGTGCAGTTGCCGGATGTTCGATTGAGTCTATGTCATATAAGGTCGGGGGATTTCATGATACCTGTCTTGAATATGAGGTTTTAACCGCTAAAGGTGATGTGTTGAAATGTACACCTGATAATGAGAACAAGCTGCTGTTTCAGATGTTGCACGGAACTTTCGGCACATTGGGGATAATCACAATGCTCAAATTCAGGCTCATACCAGTAAAGCCGTTTGTAAAGGTGACATATGAGAAATACAGGACCCTTGAAGAATACAAGCATGCGATATGGGTGCATTACAAGAAAAAAGACATAGATTTTATGGACGGTATTATCCATTCTCCGGAAGAATACGTCCTTAGTTCGGGTAATTTTATAGATAAGGCTCCTTACACACACAGTTATGATTGGATGAGGGTATATTTTCAAAGCACGGCAAAACGGAAAGAGGATTATCTCGAGACACCGGATTATTATTTTAGGTACAACAAGGGCGTGACAAATGTGTACCCTAAGTCATTCATTTCCAGATTGCTGTTCGGGAGGTTGATTAATTCCAATATTACATTGAAGGCAGCCGATATTTTCAGGAAAGTCCTACCGCCGGGAATTATTCCAATAACAGTCGATACCTTCATACCTTTCTCAAGAATTGAGGAGTTCATGGAATGGTTTAGAAAAGAAATAAACCATTTCCCATTGTGGTGTGTTCCTTACAAGATTGTACATAAATATGAATGGTTGTCGGATGAATTCTTGAGAAATGTTAGAGATGAACTTTTCCTTGATATTGCAATATACGGTATGTTAAGAAAAGACCAGCAACATTATTATCGGATTATTGAGAAAAAGCTGATGGAGATCGGTGGCATTAAGACTCTCATATCGACAAATCTGTACTCAGAAGAGGAATTCTGGAAAATATGGAACAAAAGAGATTATGATTTGCTTAAGAAAAAGACTGATCCTGAAAACATATTTAGGGGGCTTTACGAAAAGACATGCAGGGCCTCACGGGGATTAGAAAGTTGAAAAAAAGTCGATGAATATGAAGGATACCATACTTAAAATTTTTTACAAAAAAGTGATTAGAGGGAATCAAGTCGTTTTCGTAAAAGAATAGAAAATAAAAAAACAGAGCCATTCTGCGAGAAATTCGCAATTGGCTCTGTTACTTATTGAAAATGGTGGGGTTAGGCAGACTCGAACTGCAGACCTCTTCGATGTCAACGAA
>RZYP01000165.1 GCA_009930275.1 Negativicutes bacterium | reverse complement strand
GTGAAATTAAAATCCTTAAATCAAAATATGGCACTTTTTTAATTAATCCCTTACTTATAGTTCGGGATAAGTAAAGGTCTGCCACTGAACCGGTAATCAGTGGTTTTATTATGTACTGTAAGCCCAATGGCGGGGCACCAAGACAATAGGAGCCACAACAATGGATGAAACAATCTAGCTTAGGGATATTTGGAGTTGATTACGTTTTCCAATTCCTACCAGCAATAATGGGGCAGAAACCATTAGCTTAGATTAATCGTGATATCCATGGTGGTAAAGTCGGTTCGATTCCGACACAGTGCAACACAGGCTATATGGAGATGGATTCAGCCAAGCCATCAAGGGTTTTTCGGTTTCCTTGCCACAATAACCGACAATTACTACATCCAGAAGGTAGGTGCATATTTTGATTCCAGAAATATTCATTAAAATGATGGCTACGCTAAAGTGGCAGAAACGCATTGCTAAACCAAGCATACCTTTTGAAGTAGTAAGGTCTGAAATCTTAAAAGATGAAGTCACAAAAAGAGAGTATGACAAATTAAATGTTCCGCTGAATAACCTTGAAGCAGGGGTTGACCCGCCAAAAGGCTCTGTTCAACTAGATTAGCTGAATTAACCTACGGGTATTCGGATAAATGTTTGTATGCGGCTTTAGGATTAGAGCGTTATTCTACGCGCACAAGGGATATCGTATCGAAAATAAAGCTCCATAGATTCGGAGGTTTTGGTGGTTCCGTAAAAATCACTAACAATTATGGTGCGGTGGTAAGACACCGAGGTATGCAAACAACATTAAAGGAATGCGCTAGGGTGGGGGCGAGTTGTTTTAACAAATTCCTTAACCAGAAAGGGGTGAGAAAGATAGACTATTATGGCGACACAAGGTTAATTGACCTTGACGAGTACGCAGACGAGAACATGATACCCAAGTACAAGAAAATCGTGAACACAGGGGAACGATTCATGGTACTGATGGGTGGTGGTGGTAGCGGAAAGTCTTTCTTTGCTTCACAACTTATTGTCCTGAGAACATTTGAAACGGACGAACCAATGAAAACACTGGTTATCCGAAATGTAAAGGAAGATAACCGAAACTCCACCTTCGTGGAAATCAAGGAGAAAATTGAGAAAGCAGGACTAAGCGATTTCTTCAAAATCAATAAATCAACTATGGATATAACGTGCACACGAAACGGAAACACGATTATCTTCCGAGGTCTTGACGACATAGAAAGAGTAAAATCTATTGCGAGTATCACACAGATATGGATAGAGGAAGCATCCGAGATATCGGAACAGGCTTTCAACCAGTTGAACATCCGTCTCAGAAACAGGCGAGAAACGTATAACAACCAGATTATCCTTACGTTCAACCCTATTTCACAGAAGCATTGGCTGAAGAAAAGATTCTTCGACACCAAAGACGATGATGTATTCACAATGAAAACCACATACAAGGACAATCCATACCTTCCTGAAGAAAATATCAAGGAACTGGAAAAGCTGAAAGACACTTCACCTTATTACTATCAGGTTTACTGTTTAGGTGAGTGGGGAACGATAGGCGAGAGCGTATTCGACAGAGAGCTTTTAGGAAGAAGAATGGACGAAGTCTTTGCGAGCAGAGATTACAAACGTGGGTACTTCACCTTTGAATATACCGAACAGATGATAGTCCGAGAGACGATCCGTTGGGTGGACGACAAGGATGGAGCAATCACAATATTCAAGGAGCCTAATGACACGATGCCTTATGTTATTGGGGCAGACACGGCAGGCATGGGAATAGATTACTTTGCAGCCGTTGTCATGAACAATCATAATGGCGAGATTGAAGCACAGTATTATCAGGATGGCAAGGACGAGAAATTCTTCACCGACCAGTTGTATTGCTTAGGTATGTGGTACAACGAGGCCATGGTGAATCCTGAAACAAACTATTCGACCTATCCCGTTCTTGAACTTGCGAGAATGGAGTATCCGACACTTTACAAGCGAGAAGTGATAGGAACGAATGATGGCTCACGAACAGAAAACAGATATGGATTTGTTACGACAAAATCGAACAGAAACTCCATTCTAAGCCTTGTGGATAATTACGTTAAAGAGAATGTGCGTACTATCCCTAGTTACGAGCTGTTGGACGAAATGGTGAACTTCATCATAGTGGAAACAAAGTCAAAGAACAGAAAGGCCACAGTAAGGCAGGAAGCTGCCAAGGGTGAACATGACGACCTGATTATGGCGTTGGGCATCACTTTATTCACGAGAGATCAGTGGGAGAAATTTCCAAGGCAGGACAGAAAGCCTGTATGGAAGAATACATTCGACCCTTTGGGGATGATAGAAGAAACTGAAGTATTCACTATTTGGTAAAGGGGGTGCAGTTGCACATTGAGAATAGTAATAAATGTTCCAGATAATTTCAGGGATGATGAAATCATAATCAACCTGAATAGAGAAGAACCCTTGCCATTCAGTGATGGTGTCGTACCAGAGGAAATCGAAGAGCTGACACTGAAAGAACAAGATAGCCTGAACGCATATGCTGATTACATTACACAGAACATGTATGGTGGCGTAGAGATATACGAAGTGGAAGAGCCGTTAGAAGGATTTGGGGGTGACATAGAGGTTGGTTAAGAAACAAGAAGTGGAATTATTTGAAAATAAGAAGAAAGAAATTGAAAAGCCTAAAGTCACCGCAGCTAAAATCAAGAAGATGTGGGATGGCGGAAGAATGTATAAAGTCAACATGGGATTGGCTACTCGTTGGCAAGTGAATGATAAATTCGTTGCTGGTGAACAGTGGAGCCCGATTCCTTCTAATCAGCCACAGTTGAAATTCATGCCACAACCTGTAATGAACATAGTGAAACAGATTGTGAACTTCAAGGCAGCGAGCGTGAAGGGTGAAAATGTCAAGATGATATTCAGTCCATTCGGTGCAGGTGGAGCAGAAGGAGAAGCCTTTGGCGAAGATATCTCAGACTTAGGCGATTTACTGAATAAGCTTACTTCCGTAACGTGGGAGAAGGCGAAAATGGATTTTGTATCCTCAAGAGTAGTAGATAGGGCAGCCGTTACAGGTATCGGTATTGCCTATTTTTATTGGGATAAATCAGTAGGCTCAAGGTCAAAGCAGTCGCCCTACATTGGTGATGTACGTGCAGAGTGCCTAGATGCCATGTATGTGGTGTTTGGCAATCCACAGGAACTAGATGTTCAGAGGCAGCCATATATCGTTGTATCAGGCCGTAAAGACCTGGAACAGATAAGGCGTGAAGCAAAGTCAAAGGGAATGTCGGATGAAGATATTGATATGCTTACTGCCGATATCCTTGAAGATGAAAAATACTCAGGTTCGGACATAGAAAATCAGGAGAACCCAAAAATCACAGTGTATACCTACTTCTGGAAGGAAGGCGGAAGGGTTCACTATGCGAGAAGCACCAATGCGGTATTGCTTGACAAAGGCAGATCGCTCAGTCTTTCGCTTTATCCGTTCGCAATCTTTAATTGGGAAGAAAGAATGGATTGTATTTATGGAAGTGACGAAGTTTCATCCGTAATACCGAATCAGAAACTTGTAAATGGAACGTTGGCGATGGATGCGATAAGCAAACAGTTGACTGGATTCCCTAAGATGTTCATTGATTCCAGATATGTTAATGCAAAACAGATTACAAACAATATAGGCGAAATCATCAGGAGCAAGTCAGCAAACATGCCACCTGGACACGTGCCGATCAGCTACATTCAGCCTGCACAACAGACGAACGCAGTACAAAACACTGTTGAGTTCATAATGCAGAAAACCAAAGATGTAAGTGGTGCCAATGAGGCCGTCACAGGTGAAGCGAACACAAACAATGCTTCGGCCATTATGCTCTTGCAGAAGTCATCAGGGCTTCCCACAGAGGACATAAGGCGTAGATACTACCAATACATTGAGGACATAGGGAATATCCTTGTGGACTTCTATAAGGGGTACTACACAGACGATAGGCTTATGCAGTATAAGAAGTCGGACGGCAGTTACGGAGAGATTCAGTTCAATGCTGATATCATCCGTGATGTTGAGTTCACAATACGTTCCGATATAGGAGCAAGTTCAGTATTTGCTGATTCCAATGCGATTTCCACGTTGGATAAAATGGTTCAGTTAGGATTCTTAGGCAAGGTTGAATAT
>RZYP01000164.1 GCA_009930275.1 Negativicutes bacterium | reverse complement strand
TGTGACCTGCTGAAGTACCCGAAACGTAAACAAGTGCGGACACTGCATTTCATGAAGGATGACAGCCCCTATGTCTTCAGCAACAGGATCACCTACCGGATGGGAGAAGCCGCGGAACCGGTCCAGTTTGAGAACCAGTTTTATGTTTCTGAGATCACCAACTATCCTGAGAAAGAGATCGTAGAGAATGAGTATGATGAGTTCTGCGGAGAGAAAAGTATTGAGAAATATGATTTCTTCAAGGTTAAATCCCCCGATCGGTTCTATATCATGTATCTGAAAAACGGAAATGGCATGAAGCACTGAAAGATGCAATAGCTGTGAAAGGTTACCCGGCAGGAATGTTCAATATACAGCTATTTCGGAAACTTTTTTTAACTGTTTTACCGTTTTAATTCCTATATTTGTGAAACAACAGCCATGAGTGCCTGAAATGAACATATAAGTGAATAAAACTGCCTAAAAGGATACCTGGCAGACCGGTCGTAACATGTTGATGGTTCCGCTGCCATTGATGTCGAAACACAGGTCCTGCCGGTTATCTTTTTTTGTACAGATTCTGTAATAAGAAAAGACGTATAGTAACAACTAATCTATTCTTGAATGTTCATTATAGGATTCTGAATAAGGTTTTCAACCAACATGGAGATTTAATTAAATTTGCTAGACTAAAACTTATTCTAAATATTCAACTTTGCTTGATCTGATATGGAAACATTTGATTCAAAGAAAACAAGTTTGTATGAGATATTGAGGAGTATCCACGACGGAAAAATTCAATTGCCCGACTTCCAACGTGGATGGGTGTGGGATGACAATCGAATAAAAGGAATATTGGCCAGTGTCGCAAAGTCATTTCCTATTGGAGCTGTGATGCTGCTTGAAAATGGTAATGAATCTATCCGGTTCAAAACAAAAGCTATAGAGGGTGCTCCTGAGGTTAACGGTAAAAAACCTGAGCTTTTGATTCTTGATGGACAACAACGTCTCACATCACTTTACCAGGCCATTATATCTAATAAAATTGTAAAAACCAGAAACGCAAAGGGATATGAGATAAAACGATGGTATTACATCGACATGCAGAAAGCATTGGACCCTGGAACTGATCTTGAAGAAGCAATTTTTTCAATAAACGAAAATAAGATTGTTACAGAAAACATTGGACGTGACATCGTATTGGATCTGACAAGCCGTGAAAAAGAATTTGAAAATCTCATGTATCCGGTGAGTCTGGTGGATGAGTATGATACATGGTTCCCAGCTTTTTTTGAATTTTGGGAATATGACAAGGAAAAAATCAAGTTTTGGAATGAGTTCCACAGAACTATTATCCTAGGGTTTAACAACTACTCTCTCCCTGTGATTCAAATGACAAAGGAGAACCCAAAAGAAGCTGTTTGTCAGGTTTTTGAAAAAGTAAATACGGGTGGTGTATCGCTCTCTGTATTCGAACTCCTCACTGCTTCTTTTGCTTCTGAAGAATTTGATCTGAAGGAAGATTGGAAAGCAATAAAGATTGCTTTCAAGCCTTATAAAGTGCTAGACAAAACAAGCGAGATAGATTTTATTCAGGCGGTCACTTTATTTTCTACTTATCGGAGGAAAGTAGATCTTGAGTCTTCTGGGCAAAAAGACAATCTACCCGCTGTTAGTGCAAAGAGAAAGGATATGCTCAATTTGGAGTTGACTGATTATAAAAAGTACAGAAATCAGTTATTAGTGGGATTTATCAAAGCCTCAAAAATTCTGGTTGAAAACCACATCTTCCATTCAAGGGATGTTCCATACACCACTCAGCTTGTACCCATGGCAGCTATTCTCTCCCAACTGGGTAATGAGATTGACAATGTTGCAAATAAAAACAAGTTGATGCGGTGGTTTTGGTGTGGTGTCTTTGGTGAACTATATGGTTCTGCCAATGAAACCAGATATGCATTGGATATTGTTCAGGTGGTAGATTGGATCGTGAATGATGCGGCAGAACCTAAAACAATTTATGATGCTAATTTTATGCCATCGCGTCTTCATACACTGAGAACCCGTAACAGTGCTGCATACAAGGGAATATATGCTATCCTTCTGGATGAGAACACAAGAGACTGGATTACGGGCACCAAAATTGATGTTAGTACATACTTTTCTGAATCGATCGATATACACCACATCTTTCCTGTCGCCTGGTGCGAGAAAAAGGAGAATGCGGTGTCACGTGACGATTATGATTCGATCATTAACAAGACACCACTGGCGGGAAGGACCAATCGTATTGTAAGCGGAGATGCCCCCAGTAAGTACCTAGAGCGTATTAAGAAAAATGTGGGTGTGACGGATGATGAATTTATAGAAATTCTGGAATCACATGTGGTGAATCCTGTTTTTTTGCATCAAAATGATTTCCGTGGTTTTTTTAATGACAGAAAGGAACGTATCCTGCAAAGGATTGAAAAGGCAATGGGAAAGCCCATCATGCGTGAACAATCTATCTCTGAAGAAGGTGAGTATTTAAATGATGAAGAGATTATTGATGAAACTGTTGACTATTCTCAACTAAAATTGTTTGATGAAGAAAATCGACTTCCGTATAGTGATATAATACAAAAAGATTGAGTACCAGCTTTGAGTAAAACTAATAAAATCAGTATCATATATAATTATCACAAATATTTTATGAAAGATAATTACAGTAAAAACATATTGTTAAAATGTATCGTCTGCGGTGATACTGATTTGGATTACGTTGAAAACGAGTTGTCTGTTAAGTGTAATCGGTGTGGAAAGGAATATCCCGGTGGATATGATGAGTTGGTTGAATTGAACCAACCCTATATAGACGAAGAAATTCTGAGAATGAATACTGAAATTGAGAAAGATGCTCAGAAAGCGTTGGATGATTCGTTTAAGAAAATTTTTAAAAGAGCGTAAATTTTTTAAAATCAAATAATTATGACAGTTGCTGGTTTTGTAATTTCCGGCTTAGCATTATTATGGGGTGTATTTACGTATTGCAAGCACGACAAAAAAATTAAAAGTCAAGATGAAAAGATTAATCAATATAAACTTGAATTAATTGAGAAGCAAAAGGTAGATGAAAAGAAAGCTATTATTGAGGCAAACGTCATAAAGGGAGATAGTTATAAAAGGATTATTAAAGTTTACAACAAAGGAAAAGCAATTGCCAGGAAGGTGAACGTTATCATTCCAGAGATGGGTAATTTTCATGTTTCTCACAATCCTTGTCCCGTTGACATACGACCCCAAAACAATATTGATATCGAAATACGTGCATTTATGAGTAAAGATAGTAGCAACAGCAAGATTGATATTGAGTTTGAATGGTCTGATGATTTTTGTGAATTAAATACAGATAGACAGACGATTCAATTATTTTAATATTGGTCCAATTAGTGTTACTAGGTGAGTTCAATGAAATTAATTGACAACATCAACCATAAGCTCGGGGATGAGTTGGTAAAAACGATAGGCAGGGGGAGTAAGCTTTCGATTGCGGCGGCCAGTTTCTCCATTTTCGCTTATCAGGAACTGAAGAAAGAGTTGCAGGCGATTGATGAGCTGCGCTTTATCTTCACCTCACCCACTTTTCTGAAGGAGAAAACACCCAAGGAGAAACGGGAGTTCTACATCCCGCAGTTGAACCGGGAGCGGAGCCTGTATGGAACAGAGTTCGAGGTGCGACTACGGAATGAGCTGTCGCAAAAGGCCGTTGCAAGGGAGTGTGCCGAATGGATCCGTCAGCGGGTACGTTTCAAGACCAATACAACCCACGATCAGATGGGCGGGTTTGTTCATCTCCGTCAGGAGGAAGAGGTGGCTTATGCTCCGGTGAATGGTTTCACCACGGTGGACCTGGGAAAAGAGAAGGGGAACCAGATGTTCAGCCTCATCAACCGCATTGCCGCTCCATTGAGTGCACAGTACCTGGAAGTATTCAACGAGCTGTGGGAGGATGAAGAACGGATGCAGGAGGTGACTGATCAGGTGGTGGAACACATTTCAAACGTTTATCGTGAAAATGCCCCTGAGTATATCTATTTCATCACCCTCTACAATATCTTTAATGAATTTCTGGAAGATCTTTCGGAGGATGTGTTGCCCAACGAGGCCACCGGCTTCAAATCGAGTGAGATATGGAACAAGCTCTACAACTTCCAGCAGGATGCCGCCCTGGCCATCATCAACAAGCTGGAGAAGTTCAATGGCTGTATCCTG
>RZYP01000163.1 GCA_009930275.1 Negativicutes bacterium | reverse complement strand
CATCACATTGTTTTTTATCTTAAATTTGAGCGAATACAGAAAAATTATTTACCTTTGCACCCACAAATCATCGGGATGTAGCACAGTTGGCTAAATACCACTTCCCCTCTATTCCTTTTCCACAAACGTTTTCAGAGATTCTAATTTTGGCGGGTACTAATTTTGGTACTAACTTTTGTAAAGGTACTAACAATGACACCCCAAAAACACCTTCCCCCAAACAGACATTTTTTTGCCGTAACTACAACAAATTCTTTAAGCATCTTTAACATTGAGGGTGTACCCCCCTATGGGGGTAGGCTGAATTGATGCGTTCCATCCCTCATAAATTTTTCCCTGATTTTTCAAAAATATTCATGCCCTCAAAGGACCAAGTTTAAAAACGAAAAGGACCAAGTTTATACCCCAAGTTGTGCCGAGTCTTGATCCAAGTTGTGCCGAGTCTTAATCCAAGTTGTGCCAATGCCATGCCAACGACCGATGCTTCGCACCTACATTAACACACTATCTAACAGACACATAACAACAGGCGGTACTCACCCGCTAATTTGGCGGTGGTTAGGCGACCGAAAACCCTTGCCAATGATGCACCCTATGTGTAACTTTGGTTAAATATGAAGCACTAACAGTGTGCTTTACTAACACTATAAAGGGGGCAACAACATGGAAATGAAAGATTTAAAGGAAAAAGAAGTATTAACGGTCGATGAAGCGTGCCTACTTACAGGGCTTGCAAAACGAACCATTTACCGACTAATAAAGAGCGGTCGGATTCCGGCCAACAAGCCGAGTGGCAAGATGATTTTCATTGAAAAACAGGCTTTAATTAATTGGCTTTTAGGTAAATAAACACAATCCAAAAACAAAATTCTCAGAGTATGGCGAGAAAGAGTAAGAGCGAGAACGCACCGTTGCTGATAAGGCTTGAATCAATCCCATTATTCAGGGTACTGACAACGGAAGAAGCGGGGGAAGTAATGTTTGCAATCTTCGATTATCGGACTGATGGCGTAATCCCAACCTTTGATGATAGAGCCAAACAGATGATATTTGACTCGATGCGACAAACAATAGATGATGACGTAGAAGCATACCGAGAGAGATGCGAGAAGAACGCAAAATCAATTCAGGAATATTGGAACAGCGTTAAGGAAAAAGGGGATGCGGTTGAACCCGAAACAAAAAACGTGGTGAATGAGCAATCGGGAGAAAAGGGCAGAGAGATGAAATATAAACAACTTGCCTACGAGGGTGACAATGATACACCCTTCTGACTTGTATACGTTCGTATACGTTCGTATACAAATGCTACCAATACAATACATACAACTCATACAACACAACTCAAAGTTATAGATAGAATATAGAGATGCGAAAATCGAAAATAAGTTTTTTCAGCTACTACGGAAGCGAGCCGAGAGAGACCAACCTGTGGTGGTGCCTGACGAATGATAGGTATAAGGATAGGGTTGAAGCAATAAGGACAATGAGCGATGCCGATATGAGGATGAAGAAAAAGAAGCAACTGCCTGGCTTCACACCTTCGGGATGCTTTTCCGAGCGTAAAGCCAAAGGACTGATTCAGCATAGCGGATATATATGCCTTGATGTCGATGGAAAGGACAATCCAAAAATCACCGATTGGCAACAGTTCATTCACGATGTCGGACAAAAATACCCTTTCATTGCCTATGCGGGATTGTCGGTATCGGGCAAGGGTGCTTTTCTAATCGTGCCGATAAAACACACCGAGCGACACACCCAACACTTTGATTCTTTGGTCGCTGATTTAAACCCTGATGTTATTGTCGATAAGAGCGGGCGGGATGTGAGCCGTTACAGGTTTATGTCCTACAACGCTGACCCATTTATCAAAGAGGATGCCGACACCTACGACAAGTTAATCGAACCGATTAGAGCAGAACGGAAGGACTATGCGGGTACAGACAGAGGGATTCAGATGCTCTATGATGCGATAATGGCGAGCGGGAAGAACATTACCGAGCGGTACAGCGATTGGCTTTCCCTTGCCTGTTCTTTGAGAGACGTACCTAACGGCAGGCAGATGTTTCACGACCTTTCTTCAATGGATTCACGATATAACAGAGAGCAATGCGATGAGCAATTCGATGCTATTGTAAACGGCAAGGGCTATTCGATTGCCACCTTTTTTTGGTTGGCTAAAAATTACGGTATAACGATTGGGAGGTAAAAAAAATGAAGGACTTGAAGAACGAACTGATAAAAAAATACGGTATGCGTTTTTTGCGCTCCACCAAGTGGAATGAAATATATCATTCCGATGATTTTGTTTTGATTTGGAATAGGGACACCAACCTGATAAAACTAAAACCCAACACCTGATGGAAGATGAATTTTTTGAAGACTATTCCTTTGAGGACTTTGAAACGACAAAAAGTTTTAATGATATTCTTTTTGAACTTGAGAGAAACGGAAAAATACTCGAACAATGGGAGATGGGCGCACCTGTTGTTGATAACCGAGAAACAGCGCAAAAAACAAAAACAAAAACCAAAGAACTATGAAAAAAGAAACATTATTCAGTAATGAGATTTTCGATGAAAAAATCTACAACGAGACAAAGAGAAAGTACGAACAAATGGCAGACACCTTGCCTGACTTGTTAGCTTCCATAGGGGCAGAGGGATTGCCAACGGATTGGAAGTTCATTGATGGGATTACACACAACGAAGGTGCATTTCGTAATTGGGTAGAGGAACAAGGCAGAGAACGACAAAAGGGAAAGTTCCTTACTGTTGCCGAAATTCAGCGCAACGCCGATGAACTGAACGAGTTTTATAACAGGCTTGCCTCCGATGTTAATGCTATTCGCAGAATGAGAATTGAACGCTTGCCGATGGTTGCGGTCGATGACTCTATTTCGGTGGATATGGAGAAGGTTGATGAATTGGCAAGAAAAGAAGCGACCACAAAGATTGATGCCACAAAGATGCAATCTTATTGGGAGATGGTGAGCAAGGTAGTACAGTCGATTGGCGACCTTCGGAACTACGAGGAAAAGAACGGCTTGCCTGACTGCACCTTTAACCCCGCATCCATTTCGATGGGGATGCAAGGCGTTTACATGGCACCACCCAATTTGTCCGTTACACAATTTCGAGATAAATATTCAACACCTGAACAATTCCAAAATATTTTCAAAAACACCTTTAAAAAGAACTAATATGGAGAACAAAAACGATGCCCCTGAATGGGCTAAAGAATTAATCAACACAATCCAAGAACTGAAACAGCGGGTGGACACCACCTTTCCCGATGCAGAGAAGAATAAAAAGCCCGATTTTTCCGCTTTCGTCGAAAAGTTGAAGTTTTCGGGGATGATACCTGAAAAATAGTTTTTCGGTTTTTGTCGGTTGGAGGGGATGACTATGGTTGTCCTCTCTTTTTTGTTGGGATTAGAACCGATTCACGAACAGGGATTCCAAGTGCCCCCCCCGATAAATCAAAGTACCCAAGTTGGGAACTTTGTACCAAGACGATGTTTAGTTGATGAGAAGCAACCGACCGATTCTCTCACTACCTGCCTACTCTTACCCACCGAAGCCGATTTATTATTTTGAACCATTCTAAATAGAATGATATATCGTGCACGACACAACACACGTATCACGTTAATATAAAGATAGATAACACACCTTCGGGCAATGGTGCTAAATAGAATAACTAACATTCCCCCTGAAACATTTACAGAGCTTTCGCAACCAAAACAGCGACCGACCGAGAACAAGTTGGTTGATTCCTGACTGATATGTTTCAGTTATCCTGATGCTGTTGTTACCCTGATGCCGATGCAGACGATTGGTTAAGTGTGCTACAAACACTATATAACAAACAAGCGATTTTAAGGCGATTTAAGGCACGATAATTATTTTGGGTAGGTAGATATGCGGAAAGCCATATAAATGCCACAGAGGGGCTGAAATGAAGCGAGAGAGGTATTTAACATTTCCCCCTGATGCTGGCGGGAGAAAAACCCCCACCGACACCAAAGATAGTAATTAGTCTGCAAAGAGCCAATCTATGAACTGACGATTGCACCTATCAATGAGGGTAAAATCCTGTTCGATATATATGTCGGTGGTTCTGTTCCCATCTACGTGATTCAGACATTGTGCGACATCCCCCTTGCTGATATAGAGTTTATTTCTCATTATTGAAGCAACAGACCTTCGAGCATCGTAATAATCGAAGCTATGCAAGAAGCCCTCACCATATACCTGATTG
>RZYP01000162.1 GCA_009930275.1 Negativicutes bacterium | reverse complement strand
TGATTCTCGATTCCTCAGGAAATGAATTGGCAAGAGAACAAAAAGCGGTGTCTGTTCAACATCTGGTAGATTTCGTTAATTCCGTCCAATAATTATCCGATTCTGACTTAGTTCACTGAAGGAGGCTCTTTGATGAAAAACCGAGGCATTACTAGACTAACCGCTGTTTTACTATGTTTGGTCTGTTTGTTTTTGATACAAGCCCCGCCTCTTGCCCAGGCTGCCAATAAGAAATCAAATGATGTAACCTGCACGGACTTGTTTTTTTATGATTTTGAAACTCAAAACGGCGATTTCTATTACCAAGCAGGAGCAACATTCACTAATAATACCAAGAAAAAGTTAAAGGTTACCTATTACTTTTTTTTCGTGAACGGTAATAATGAGGAAACAGAAGTATGGGCAGATACTTTGATGCTCCAACCTTTAGAAAGTAAGAGAGACTGTTTTTACGAAACTATGACTCCTGCCACACGAGCTAATGTAAAAAGCTACATGGTCAGGTTCTTTGTAAATTAGCAGAAAAACGGCGTTAATAAATACCCTCAGTTGTAGAATAACAAACTATGACTGAGGGTATTAACATGTCTGGACAAGAAGTAATGCAATATGATGATGCTTAGCAAGAAAAGTTGTCATGTTTGCAGACGGCAAAACAATGTAATTCATAAACTAAAAAACTGTTGGTTTAGGCAAAAACAAATCACACTTCTTAATGGTTCCTTCGCGCTAACACCACCACAAATTTCACCAGTTTTTTCTCTATAACCATAATAATATCTCATACTGGGCACTAATTATTAAGTATCATGTCCCACCGTTCTTCTATTACACCACTTTTCCACGTATCACTTTCACTTTGTTCGGTTAC
This sequence comes from Negativicutes bacterium, assembly GCA_009930275.1. The sequence continues at coordinate 3,414 of RZYP01000162.1, read as the reverse complement.
TGAAAAGCCAAAACTTTCATATAAGTGCCGTGCCGCCTTCAAATCTTGAATTGTCCACAAATATACTTGTTTATATTTTTGCCGCTTACAATATTCCATCGCTGTTGCCAATAACTGCCGGCCTAATCCTACGCCGCGATATTCCGGTTCTATCAAAAACCATCTAAGTTGTGCTATCCCTTCCTCTGTACTGACGATTGCAATTGACCCAACAATGCGCCCATTATTCTCTGCTACCCAAACTTCTCCCTCAGGCTGTCCGTCAATATATTTGGTTAAGGCATCCATTACATACCGCTCGAAAGTTCCGCTAAGTCCATATTCTTTTTCGTAAAGGACACAGTGTCTATAGGCTATATATCCGGCTTCGCCAGGTTTAAGGGGACGGATAATATAGGTCTTATCCTGCTTTTTATCCAAAATATTTCTTACTGTAACCATATGCCTAATAAGTTCTTTCTGTTCTTCATCTGTCAGTTTCTCAAGGATCTTAGCCGCTTGTATTGTTGACTCAGCGTAAAGCTTATGAATAGCCTGCCGTCCTTTATCTGATAGCGTCAACACTTGGGCACGGCCGTCAACTGCTGATTGAGATTTAACAATAAGCTTATCCTTTGTAAATTTTGAAAGTATGCGGCTTAAATAACCGGGATCAATCTGCAATAATTTGGTCAAATCGCTAGCATTACACTGGCTAGCATCATCAATTTCAAGCAACACTCTGGCCTCTGCAAGTGAGTACGGGCTATCAAGTATTGTTCTATCCATGAGGCCGATTATATTTGTATAAAACCGATTAAAGTTTCGTACTTCTAACGCACGCTTTTCAATTTCTTTTCTCACAAATCGTCATCCTTTCCTACTTATTATATAGGCAGTATAAGACAATTGTTTGACTAAGTCAACTAATTATTTGATTTCGTCAATTATACTTGGCGTGTTTCTATTTAAATATCTCACTCGCCATTCCTGGCAGCGGTTTCAATAAACCTTTGCATGGCGATAGTACTGCCGCCTTTTTTCCGATAGCAGATGAATTTATCGCGTAGAGCGTACTTACCGGCAATTTTGTAAAAAATAAGACTACTGTCGTTATGCGCGTCATCAATCAAAGTGTTGCTTAAGATAGTTGCTCCCAATCCATACTTCGCAAAATTATAGGAAATGGCCGACTGTTCTGCCTCCAGTATGATATTCGGTACAATTTGCTCTTCCTCAAACAGCATATCGGTGCATAGGCGCAAATAATTATCCTTATGCAGCAGGATTAATGGCACATCAGCAAATTCGCCTGGATACACGCATTTTTCGACAGCTACCTTGTCCAGTCCGCGTTCAAAATCCCATGTTGTCAGCTGTTTGGCCTGCAGCGATTCATTGACAGCAAAATCCCTGGGTACCGCTAGCAACAGATACTCATGGTAAAAAAAGATTCTTTTGTACTCGTCGGTATTCAAAGGGCGATTGGTAATAATCAGATCTATCTCCCCTGAATCAAGTAAATGCTTTGATTGCAGGGTGCTGGTCTCCAAAATACGCAGATTAATATGCGGATAAGCTTTTTTGAAATCACAGATCACCTTGGGAACAATATTCGCTATGCTCAAATTGCTGCCGCCAATCGATAAATCCCCGCTTTGCAACGTGTCTAGCTCGTAAGCAATATTCTGGATGCGTTCTTGAATCCCGCAGATCTGTTCCGCGCCCCGTATATATTCCACGCCAAATGCAGTCAGTGAAACCGGTGTGGTTTTACGGTCAAAAATCGGGGCCCCAGCCTTTTCTTCTATCTTTTTTACCGTAGCACTGAGAGATGGCTGGGAGATACGCATTTTTTCCGCTGCTTTGCTAAAGCTGCGTTCCTTATATACGCACAAAATATACTCCATATTTCTAAACATACGTAATCCTCCGCTCATCATTATAGATTTGTATCTATGTTTATATTTATACATTTATATTTGACTATATGTCAAGGGTATTATTAAATTAAAATGTACAGAATTTTATTTCAGTTAGACACGGGTAAACACTTACAGCAAATTACAGTCTTGCAAATGTATATTGCTGCTATCAGGGAGGCTTAATATGAAAATCATCGACTTACGCAGCGACACTTTGACCCTGCCTACTCAACCAATGCTGGCAACCATCCTTACTGCCGAACTTGGCGATGACGGCCGTTTAGACGCCAACGGACGCGGAGAAGACAAAACTATTAACAAATTAGAAGATATGGCGGCCGAACTTACAGGCAAAGAAGCAGGCCTATTTTGCTGTTCAGGCACGTTAGGTAACCAGGCAGCATTATTTACTTATTGCAAACCAAACGATATTGTCCTGGTTGATGAACTCCAACACCTTTATGGAAGCGAAAAAACTGCTTTTGACAGCCGCTTTGGTCAGATGCAGCCTCTCTTCTATAAATTTGATGCTGACTTCATGCCTGATTTGACAGACTTAGAAGATAAACTTAAAAATAATACTGTTGGCTTGTTATGCCTGGAGAATAGCCATAATTTTACCGGCGGCACTTGCGTCAATTTAGACCGTCTAGCCGCAATCAAAAAACTAGCCGATAAGTATCAGGTCCCGATTCATATGGACGGTGCCAGGCTCTTTAATGCCGCTGCTTATCTGAAGGTTTCTGCCAAAGAGATCTGTAAATATGTTGATTCAGTTATGTTCTGCGTTTCTAAGGGATTAGGCGCACCTGTAGGATCACTTCTTTGCGGGACTAAAACTTTTATTGACAAGGCAAAACAAAACCGTAAACTTCTGGGCGGTGCATTACGCCAGGGTGGTATCGCTGCAGCACCGGCTATTTATGCATTAGAGCATAATATTGAAAGATTGTCCGAAGACAATGCTAACGCAGCCCTTTGTGCCTCCTTGCTATCAAACTTAAAAAAAATAAAAGTTCAGACTAGCGTACAAACGAATATCGTAATGCTTGATTTGGCGGATGCGGGAATAACGCCAGTTGATTTCTGCGCTAAAGCCAAAGATCTGGGGCTATTAATCAGGCCTATCCTGAAAACATCTGTGCGTTTAGTTTTTTATAATGCCATTACCAAAGACGACGCGGCGGGGGCAGCGAACATTATTAAAAAACTCGATAATGAATTATGATCTTAAATTTATTTTTTAATAAGGAGGGCTCGCAATGATTATCCGAGGTAAAAAACTATCTTTAGCTACGCAAATTTTTATCGCCATGATTTTGGGAACTTTAGCAGGTTTACTTGTCGGTAAACCCATCACACAATTCACTTTTATTGGTGATGTTTGGCTGAACTGCATCAAAATGATTGTCGTCCCTATGGTTATTTGCACCATAGTAACAGGCATAATTTCCCAAAACAGCTCACAAGCCTTAAAACGCATCAGCACCCGCATTATTGCCTATTATGT
>RZYP01000161.1 GCA_009930275.1 Negativicutes bacterium | reverse complement strand
CACCCTGTACCTTAGCAAATCACTCCACGCTAAGAAAAAGTAATTTGTCGGGCAGACAAATTTCGGTGTTATTATACACTGTGGTCTAAGCACAGTCGTATTATGTCGTATTTATTCTCTTAGGTTAGGAGGTAGAAATGGATGAAAAATTAACACAATTCCGCAAACTAATTAAAGAGCAGTCCTGGAATATTCTCCAGGAAAAACTGCTGTCACTGGACAATCCTTCGATTGTTTTCCTCATTGAACATAGCAGAGAGTTCGACTCTGCCGTCCTTTTCAGGTTTTTACCGCGTGAAAAGGCTAAAGACGTGTTTCAGGAGCTCTCGCCCATAAAGCAGGGAGAGATTATTTCTGATTTAGCCAATAATGCGAAAAAAGTGGCAGATCTGATGAATGATATGGACCCTGATGACCGGACTGCTTTTTTTGAGGAGCTTCCCGGTCAGGTAGCTCAGCGCTTCATGCAGATGCTTAACCCTGAGAATAGGAGTATTGCTATACAACTTCTTGGCTATCCGGAGGATAGTATTGGTCGCCTCATGACTCCAAAGTACGTGGCAGTCAAATCCTTCTTCACAGTTGAAGAGACTTTGCAGCATGTTCGTAAGTTTGGAAGAGATGCGGAGACGTTAGATGTAATATACGTGGTGGATTATGAATGGAAGCTTGTTGATGATATTCTTATCCGTGATGTATTGATCTCCGGCTCTGATGTGCGGATTGAAAATCTGATCGGTGAGAAATGTTTATCATTAAGTGCCTATGATGATCAGGAAAAGGCGATCAGGATTTTTAAAGATTATAATAGAACCGCTCTTCCAGTAATCGATACGGGCGGAACACTGTTGGGTATTGTAACTATTGACGATATCTTTGATGTTGCCGAAGAGGAAGAAACAGAAGATTTTCACAAGTTTGGTGCCGTTGAAGACGCGAAAATCAACCCACTTCATGCTTCGGTATCTTTCCTGTACAAGAAGCGCATTGTATGGCTTATGGCCCTTGTTTTCGTGAATATTTTTTCGGGAGCAGCTATTTCACGCTTTGAACATCTTATTGAGTCTGTTGTGGCGCTGGTTTTCTTTCTGCCGTTGTTAATTGACAGTGCAGGAAATGCCGGATCCCAATCAGCTACACTCATAATCAGGGCTCTTGCGGTAGGTGATGTGCAGCGAAGAGATTGGGTGAGGTTATTGGGTAAGGAATTTGTCGTTGCCTTGGTTCTCGGGGTAAGTATGGCGGCCGGTGTATCGCTGGTGGCAAGCTGGCGCTCTCCTTATATCGTTCCGGTTGTTGCCCTTACCATGGTCTTTGTTGTAGTTGTGGGAAGTATGGTCGGAATGCTTCTTCCTTTTGTTTTTACTCGCTTTAAGCTGGACCCTGCCACAGCGAGTGCTCCCTTGATTACATCGATTGCCGATATATCAGGCGTACTTATCTATTTTTCTATAGCTAAATGGTATTTGGGTCTCTGAATTGTTGTTTTTATACCGCGATCGTTCAGGAGAATCTATTAACGCCCGTATGGTCAGGCAGTAAATATGCCTGTTTTGCGCATTCGTTATTTTATTCGTATATGTAAAGCCGCCGAAAGAAGCAATTTTTCGTTACTACTAAGATGTTTACTGGCAATTTTTAGAGAAAATACTGCGTTGTTGAAGTAAGGTGACCGGTTGGATCATTTTTATCGATCATCAATGTTAAACTTTTATTGGTAGTTTTTGTTTACTTTAGCTGGATATTTATTTGCTATGGTTTTATCCGGACAAGTTTAGTTTTTGTCTATTTTGATAAATAACCAGTGGCCGGCAATGTTTTTTCAAGCTAGCTTAAAAAAAGGGTTGTTCAATCATTATTTTATCTTTACGCAAGATTTACTTCAATTTGATATTTCGATTTTACAACAATAATTCACACAAAACAAGATAAAGAAAGCCGTTATCTTATGCTTACATTTAAAACTATTGAATTAAAAGACAGAGAAACAATTAATTCGTATCTCGAAAATCAAAATTACAGGGCCTCGGACCTCTGTTTCACCAACTTGTTTGCCTGGGGGAGAAAGTTTGATACGCAGTTTGCCGTGAAAGATGGCTGGCTGTTTATTCGCTTTAAAGACAATAACGGCCGTAATTCTTACCTGAAGCCTATCGGTGCCGGCGATGTGAAAGAAAGTATCGCGAGCATCATGGATGATCACAGCCAGTTTGACACCCTTTTTCAGATCAGAGGGCTCACGCAGGAGATGATTGAGGAGATTGAGGAGTCAATGCCCGGTGTGTTCGAATATAAGCTTAACAGGAGTGTGTCGGATTATATCTATACAACAGAAAAGCTGATTCATCTCAAAGGGAAGAAGCTGCAAAGCAAACGGAATCATATCAATCGTTTTAAAAGAGAGAACGAGTGGAAATATAAATCGTTGACCGGCAATCCCCAATTGGTAAGTGAATGCAAAAGCATGCTCGACAAGTGGATGCAGTTGAATGGCGAAGAGAAAGACCCATCCCTTGTCTTTGATGATTACGCTACTACGCAGATGCTCGAAAATTTTGAATGCCTGAATTTAAGAGGAGGGCTTATCTGTGTGAACAATGAAATAGCCGCTTTTACCATCGGCGAGCCTCTTACGCATGATACTGTCGTTGTCCACGTAGAGAAAGCGTTTACAACTATTCACGGTGCATACAATATCATCAATCAGCAATTTGTTGAAAATGAAGCATCCGGATTTGTTTATGTGAATCGGGAAGAAGATATGGGAATAGACAATTTGCGTCAGGCCAAGCTCTCTTATCAGCCAGATATTATCTTGGAGAAATATAATGCGAGAGTCAAAAGCTAAGCCTGCTTTGACGACTGAGTTTTTACAACGTAAATTTGATTGCACATGATTCAATTTGCCAACGATACAACTAGACAGCTGGTATGGGACATGTGGAAGACTGTTTTCGGCGATCCGGATGACTATATGGAAATTTACTTTCGCCACAAATACCGGAACGATCAGACTCTCCTGTATATGGAAGGAAATAAGGCAGTCGCTTCCCTGCAGATGCTGCCCTATCAGTTCACTTTCTGTGGCACGGAGATCCCCGTGATCTATCTTTCGGGGGTGTGTACCTTGCCCGAATACAGAGAAAAAGGGTATAGCCGGCAACTGCTGATGAAAAGTTTTGACATTGCTGCCGGCAGGAATGTGCCAATCATCTTGCTTGTGCCTCAGGAAGAGTGGTTGTTGAGGTTTTATGACAAATTGGGTTTTGCCCGTACTTTTGACCCCGGAGCGGAGACTTTGCCTTCTCTGAAAGAGTTGACGCAAAAATATCCAGGCGATCTGTATGCCGCATTCAGGGAGTTTGACTCTTTATTCCGGTATAAAGACATGACTGTGCAAAAGTCGTTTGATGACTTTCGTGCCATGGTTGAAGAGGCAGCACTTTTCGGATTTCCGCCCAAAAAAAACCTGATGGGTATGGCACGCGTGATAGATTTACAGAGGCTGCTCTCGCTATTCGCCGATCAGTACCCGCAAACATCATTTTCAGTATCCGTTCAAGATGAACTGCTTAAGATCAATAGCTCTTCTTTTACTATGAACAGAGGAAAGGTAGAGAGAAACGGCCCTCCCGCTGAAACTCTCTTTCATTTCAATATCCGAAAATTGACGCAATTGCTTTTCGGATACCACACTTCCGGAAGTGAAGAACCGCTTCGCACCGTTTTCCCTGAAAAAGGCCCTTCTATGGGGTTTATGCTGGAGTGATTTTTATTTATTTTTCAAAAAGGTGAAATTATAGTTGTATCTTTGTGGGTCAATGAAAATTTTATGAATAATCATCCGTCTGATACACAAGATATTCATGAGAAAGCTCTTGTATTTCGCCTTGTTAATAACGATGAAGAGGCTTTCAGTGAATTATATGCCAGCTACAAGGACCGGTTGATCTATTTTGCGATGAGATTTGTTAAATCAAGGGAATTTGCTGAAGATATTTTCCAGGATGTGTTTTCGGTTATCTGGCAATCCCGTCACTTTATTAATCCGGAGTATTCTTTTTCATCTTATGTTTATACCATGGTAAAAAACAGGGTATTGAACATGTTGAGGGGAATAGAAAGCGAGAAGAGAGTCATGCAGGCAATTCTTTCGCAAGCTATCGACTACAATGACGACACAAGCCGGAACGTTCTGTATAATGAATTAAATGAAATTATTGAAAAAGCCATAAACCGTCTTACGCCACGACAAAAAGAGATATTCCGGATGAGTAGAGAAGAGCAT
>RZYP01000027.1 GCA_009930275.1 Negativicutes bacterium | reverse complement strand
AATTGACTCGGTCAAATCTTGCGATTCGACCCGCACATTCGTTTTTGGTTTTATTCAGTTTTCAAGGATCTTGCTTGCTGCCGCTCTTGACGACTTGTATAGTATATTACAACTTCATCGCCTAGTCAAGCCCTCTTTTGAACTTTTTTTGACAGCACGTTTTACCTCTGCATAGCACAATAAAACGTTGCCTACATAGTATATCCATTTTTTATAAAATGCGCAACCCCCGAGTGTTATTAAATACAATATTTTCATTAATAACTTAATCACGAAAACATCTTTATACGCTTGCGTATTCGAATATTGGTCATGGATGTGATATAATAGCTATTGATTAAAATTAAATGTTTGAAATTATCTACATTATAAAGGGAAGTTGCATATGAACAAAAATAACAACCAACAAACAAAAAATACTAAAAAAAAGAGGTCTGTCATGAATAAGATCATCTCCTTGTTTATTACCCTAATTGCCGTTTGCGCAGTACTGGTTGCGGGTTTTTTTCTTTTTGCCAAATTCGCCCCATCAGATTTTCTAAGCAAAGATATAGTGCAACCTGCTGCCTCCCAGTTCTATGACAACAAAGGAGAACTGCTTTCAACCACGGATTCTGAAGAAGATAGGATCCCAGTAGCAATAAACCAAGTCCCAAAGAATTTGCAAAACGCTTTCATTGCTGTCGAAGACATACGTTTTTACGACCACTCCGGTATTGATTTTAGAGGAATAGCCCGTGCTTTTGTTTCGAACATATTTGGTTCTGACCTTCAGGGCGGAAGTTCTATAACACAGCAATTAGCAAAAAATGCCTTTTTAAGTCAAGAACGTACTTTAGGTAGAAAAGTCCAAGAGGCCTTTATTGCGATTCAGTTAGAGCAAAAATATACTAAACAAGAAATTCTGGAAATGTACTTAAATGAAATCTATTTTGGCCAGGGTGCCTATGGAGTAGAAAGTGCGTCTCTCACTTATTTTGGCAAACACGTAAAAGATCTTTCACTTGCCCAATGTGCTATGCTTGCCGGTTTGCCCAAAAGCCCTAACTACTATTCACCTCTCAGCAATCCTAAAGCGGGACTGGAACGGCAAAAAGTCGTCTTGGATCAAATGCTGAAATATGGTTTCATTTCAGCAGCGCAAGCCAAAGAAGCCAAAGCCGAAAAACTTGTATACGCAACCTCAGTAAACAAAAGAAATTCAATTAAATATTTTATCGATTACTGTACACAACAAGTCATTGAAAAATACGGTTATGACGCCGTTTATAAGCAGGGACTCAAAGTTTATACGACTATTGATATTAAAATGCAGAAAGCAGCCAACGATGCGTTGGATAACCTTCCTAATTATTACACTGACGCTAACAAGCTTGTCCAACCTCAGGTTGCAATTGTGTCGGTTGATCCGCAAACCGGTTATATCAAGGCTATGGTTGGCGGCCGTGGCACTGATCAATTTAATCGCGCCGTCCTTGCGGAAAGACAGCCCGGATCAGCCTTTAAGCCTTTCGTTTATCTAGCAGCTATCGATAGCGGCCTTTCACCAGCGACAATTATCGAAGATAAAGAACTTGATTTTGCCAAAGAGTGGAATCCTCAAAACTATGATAAAAAGTGGCACGGAAAAGTAAGCATGCGCACAGCATTAGTTCACTCTTATAACATTCCGGCAATTCTCATGGCAAAGCAGGTAGGCCCTTCTACAGTAATTGATTATGCCAAGAAAATGGGTATTACTTCTCTTGTAACAAGTGGCAGTGCCAACGACAACAATCTTGCACTAGCCTTAGGTGGTCTGACACGTGGTGTTACGCCGCTCGAAATGTCGAGTGCTTTCGCTGTTCTTGCAAACAACGGCAGCTACAACAAACCCATCTCCATAACAAAAGTCGTAGACCGCAATGGGAAAGTGCTTTATGAAAGCAAAGTAAATCCAGATCAAGTGGTTAATCCCAAAAGTGTCTATCTCTTAGTCGATATGATGCGGGATGTCATGACACGGGGAACGGGTACCGGAGCAGCAATCGGTCGACCTGCCGCAGGCAAAACCGGTACAACCAGTGACTATAAGGATGCCTGGTTCGTGGGCTTTACACCCGATCTTTCGACTTGCGTCTGGATTGGCGACGATAACGGGGAACCACTAAACCGTATGACAGGAGCTAACGAGCCTGCTACTATTTGGAGAGACTTTATGTCAGTTGCTTTGGCCAATGTTCCGGCCAGTGATTTCGTTAGGCCGCCTGGTATTGTAATTCCAAAAGAACCAAAAATCATCAAAGAAGATAATGAAAAAAAGGATGTCAAGTCCGGTAAAATCCCAAACATTATCAAGAGGATTTTCCCTGGTAAAAACAACGATTCTTCAAAAACAGATACTTCTTCCGGTAAAACAAAAACTTCAAAAAATCCCTCACTAAATACAAAGGAATAAGTCAAAAAGCCGCCTATTGGCGGCTTTTTTATGCTTATTCCAAACTAACATATTTATATTGGAATTGCAAAGCAAATATGCTACAATTATATTATGGATACTGTATACACTATGAATGTATAGGAGGCTAATTATGAATAATAAACCTGTCAAAATTGTAGAAACAGCGCTTCGTGACGGGCACCAATCATTGGCCGCAACGAGAATGCGAACAGAAGAAATGATTCCTGTTCTTGAACAACTAGACAACATAGGCTATCACGCTTTAGAAGCCTGGGGCGGAGCTACTTTCGACGCCTGCCTGCGTTTTCTTGATGAAGATCCTTGGGAACGTTTAAGAACAATAAAGCAACATTTAAAAAAGACACCTCTGCAAATGCTGCTTCGTGGTCAAAACATACTTGGCTACAACCACTATGCCGATGACGTCGTAGAAGAATTTGTAAAACGTTCGGTTGCCAATGGCGTAGACATAATCAGAGTTTTTGACGCCCTGAACGATGTGCGCAACCTTAAGTGCGCAATGAAAGCAGCCAAGAATGCCGGTGCTCATGTTCAAGGTGCTCTTGTCTATACTATCAGTCCTTACCATAAAGACGAGGACTTCCTTAAGGTTGCCGAGGATCTTATCGAGTTGGGTGCCGACTCTATCTGCATCAAGGATATGGCCGGCCTATTGGCTCCATATCCAGCTTATAACCTTGTGTCTACTCTTAAGAGTAAGATTAATGTTCCAATTGAAATTCATTCCCACTACACAAGCGGCATGGCCTCTATGACTTATTTAAAAGCCATAGAAGCAGGCGTCGATATAATTGATACTGCCCTATCTCCTTTCTCTGGCACAACAAGCCAACCGCCAACAGAATCGATGGTCGCAGCCTTAATTGGCAATGAACGTGATACGGGTATCAAACTTGAAGCCTTCGGTACATTAGCAGATTATTTTAATGATGTTAAAAAGAAGCTTGCTTCTGACTTTAACCTAAATACTAATCTTTCTATTGATCCAAAGGTTCTTTCCTTCCAAATACCTGGCGGTATGTTGTCAAACTTAATTAACCAAATGAAAGAATTAGGCGCTGCTGATAAATATGCGGAGTTTTTAGAAGAAATGCCTAAAGTCCGTGCTGATTTAGGGTATCCTCCTTTAGTAACTCCCACAAGTCAAATTATCGGTTCTATGGCCGTACTTAATGTTACAATCGGTCGTTACAAAATGATCCCGACACAGGTAAAGGACCTGGTACGAGGCAAATACGGCCGCACACCAGCGCCAATTTCACCCGAAATAAAGAAACTTATAATTGGTAACGAACAACCGATTGACCATCGACCTGCAGACGATATTCAACCGCAATTGGATTCGCTTACAAAAGAACTTTCCAGTGCGGGCTTCCCTAATGTTTCCATTGAAGACATCTTGTCTTATGCGCTCTTCCCTGACGTTGCTTTATCTTATTTCAAAAAACACCGTTGATAAAATAAAAAACCCGGAACTGTTTAATAGTTCCGGGTTTTTATTTGCATTATTCACCAACGCTTTTCATAGCTGCATTAATTTTAGCTGCCATTCCCTTTATTTTATGTAACGGAACAGCACAAACAGCTACTCTTACGCCCGCGGCAAGCGGTACAGCAAAAATATTGTCATCATGGAGCTTATCACATACAGCACCAGGATTCTTCGCCGGGATGGAAATGAAAAAACCTGCAACATAAGGCAGCATCTTCAGTCCGCACTCTTCTGCTTCCTTTGTAAACAAATCGGCACGAGCCTTAATCATGCCGTAGTAATATGCTCTTTCTTTTTCAACGGCTGATAAAAGCTCAGAGTCGCGGTAAACCTTAGCTAATGTTACCATGGACGGACGATTGATGTTAGACCAGGTAGCGCGTGAAGAATATTGATTGATAGCAGCAAATTCTTCAATGACTTCTTTGCTGGCAGAAACACCTATCATTGCGCCAGTTCTTTGCCCATACATCGTGAAACCTTTAGACATGCTGTAAGCTACTATGGTCAGAATGTTTTCCGGCAAATTGGAAATCTTCTTGAAAATAGTGCGAACCTCTTCTTTTTCTCCCGCATAATCCAAGTAGGCGATGTCAAGCAGAAGCGTAACTGTTTTATCAGTACCGGCAATTGCCTCATTTAGAATCGAAATTACGCCGTCCATATCAGAGTCGCTCAAGCTATAGCCGGTTGGATTATGTGCCGGCGTGTTAATAATAAGAAGTAAGCTGCTTTGCTTAGCAAGAATTTCATTTACCTTGGCTTTCAAAGCCGGTAAATTATATCTATTGTTCTCATCAAGCATCTTATAAGTATCCAATTGTCTTTCCATGTCACGGCAAATAACTTTATATGGACCCCAGTACCAGTCAGAGGTGAGAGCCGTGTCGCCTTTTTCCATATAATTCCAAACAGCATGGTGAATTACACCAGTACCGCCAGCAGTTGCAACAGCATCGATATAACCGTTCGGACGAGATGCACCAAAAGCTGCGTCTAATACGCATTCAAGATAAGACGGCAAACCTGAAATAGGAGCATATGCAATAAGCTCGTTGGTTGGCAACCCGCGAAGTACCTTTTCTACGGTTGGCAAACAAACTAATTTTTCTTCTTCATCAAGAATAGCGCCTATAGTAGCGTTAGTAACTTTATCTGTTCCATATTTGGCAGCAGCCGCTACAGCTGCGGAATTAGCTCCAAATATATTATCTTGTGCAGATTTGCCTTTCGCATGAGATGCTGCAATACTAGTTATCATATACTTCTTCCCCCTATACTATATTTGCCACAGTTGCTACTGTTCAATTATAGCACAATATTCCCCCAAATTTAATTTTCGCTCGGGAAAAAATGTTCATGAATAGCATTAACCGCGACTTTAACATCGCTTTCTTTAATCAGACACGAAATGCTTATTTCAGAAGTACTTATTGCTGCAATATTTACTCCAGCTTTTGCCAGTGCGCCAAACATGCCAGCTGCAATACCAGGGCTGCCAAGCATACCAGCGCCCACAATCGAAACTTTAGCAACGTTGATTTCCACGTCAACGGTAAAGCCACCCATTGCGTCTTTGAGGCTCTCAACTACACTGGTGGCCTCAACAAGATCTGTTTTCGCTACTGTGAAAAGAATATCATTGCTGCCGTCAATATCGCTAACACTCTGTATTATCATATCGACATCGACGTTAGCATCGGCAAGTGCTGAAAAAAGTCTATACGCAACGCCTGGTTGGTCAGGTACACCTTTAACCGCAATTTTAGCAACATTAGTATCATGGGCCACGCCACGAATCACGAAATTCTTCTCTTGCACTGTATATTCCTCCCTTATAATGGTTCCTGGAACATTATTAAACGTAGATCTTACATGAATAGCTACACCGTTATGCTCGCCATACTCGACTGCCCGCGGCTGCATTACGCCTGCTCCCAAACGGGCGAGCTCCAGCATCTCGGCGAAAGTTATCTCATTCATTTTTCGTGCATTGGGAACGATACGAGGATCAGAGGTATATACGCCGTCAACATCCGTATATATTTCACAAAAGTCGGCTTTGATGCCGGCGGCAACTGCGACAGCCGTTGTATCCGAACCGCCACGTCCTAGTGTCGTAATATCTCCCTGTTCTGTGACGCCTTGAAATCCGGCCACTATGGCAATTTTGCCCTCATCCAATGCTTCTCTTACACGTTTTGCATCTACATTTAAAATAGTTGCCTTAGTGTGAACATCACTGGTTTGAATACCGGCTTGACCACCGGTAAAAGAAATTGCCGGCTGGCCCTTACTGCAAAAAGCCGCTGCCAGCAATGCTATTGAAACCTGTTCGCCCGTTGACAGCAACATATCCAATTCTCTCTTCGGCATATTATCCGTGACCTTTGCCGCCAATTCCAACAAATCATCAGTAGAGTCACCCATAGCCGAAACAACTATGACAATACGGTCGTCCGGCTTCTTTTCGCGCATAACGCGATCAACTATCCCATGAATTTTCTCAGGTGTAGCTACGGAACTACCGCCAAATTTTTTTACCAGCGTAGCCATTCTTGTCCTCCCCATTGTTTTAATATTATAATCAGCTAATTTTCAATCCCTTGGCTAATACATGCACTATAATATTATCACATTTATTAAAACTTCGGTCAACAAATGTATTTATTGTATACAAAATTTATTAACGAAAAAAAACAATCGTAGCACCTGTTCCACCTTCATTCAATGGTGCCGCTTCAATTCTCTTTACTGCCCTGTGCCCTGAAAGATATCCGGTCAAACCAAATCGGAGCATACCAGTTCCTTTGCCGTGAATAATTCTAATCCTTTCAGCTCCGGCCAGCATCGCGTCATCAATTACTTTGTCTATAACAGGAATAGCTTCCTCAACCGTCATGCCACGAACGTCAATTTCGGTTGGAACCGATTCATTTTTGCTTACAAACAAATCATGCGCGTAACCTTTCCTCATTTTTGGTGCTTCGCTGGCAGTTACTTTTTTAGTTTCGCTAAGCAACAAACACTTTTTTATGGGCACGGTCGTCTTCATTGCTCCTATTTGCACTACCACATTATTACCGTTAACCTCAACGATAGTACCGTTTTGGGCAAGTGAAGACAGATATACAACCTGACCTGGCCTGGCATTTTCCGTCGCAAGCGTTTTGCCTTCAGGTGCCGGTGCATTACCAAAATCAAAGGTCTTCGCCAATTTCTTTCTTGCCTCTTCGGCCAAGGCGTTCATCTTATCGACGTCAAATTCTTTTTTCATTGCTCGCAGTTCCTTCATTATTTCTTCAGCTTCTCTGCGAGACTTCCTGTAAACTTCATCTGCTTCTTCTCTTGCTTTACGTAACATTTCATTCCGTCTTTTATCGAGATCTGTCTTCTTGCGCAATAATTCCTGTTTTATTTTTTCACTTTCAAAGCGCATAACTTCTATTTCTTTATTTTGCAGTTCATATTGGCGACGTTCGCCCTCAAGGTTCTGCAAGACATCTTCCATATGCAAATGCTCTTGTGTGAGCATTTGCCCAGCTTTGTCCAATATTTCCTGGGACAGGCCCAGCCTTTTGCTGATATAGAAGGCATTACTGCTTCCCGGTACGCCCATCAACAAGCGGTAGGTTGGTCTTAGTGAAACCGGATCAAACTCCACGCTGGCGTTTTCCATCCCAACGTGTTCATATGCAAAGGTTTTTAATTCACTGTAATGAGTGGTAATTATCGTAAAAACATCTTTTTTGTGCAAATGATCCAATATTGACATAGCCAGGGCCGCGCCTTCGTTAGGGTCTGTCCCCGCACAAATCTCGTCGATCAGCACGAGATCCTTTTCACGCACCTCGTTCAAAATTTCAACAATGTTCCTCAGATGTCCCGAAAATGTGCTGAGACTTTGTTCTATGCTCTGTTCGTCGCCGATATCAGCAAAAATTGCCCTAAATACCGGCAGCTTTGTCAACTTTGCCGGAACAAAAAGGCCGGCCTGTGCCATCAGGGCAAAGAGACCGACGGTCTTTAACGCCACTGTTTTACCACCTGTATTTGGTCCGGTAATTAATAGCGTATTAAACTTTTCTCCTAATTTTATATCGAGTGGTACGACTTCCTCCTGCTTTAGCAGCGGATGTCGTCCCTGGTGTATATCAATGTATCCGTTCACAAGCATCATTGGCCTGACCGCTTTCTGTTCCTGTGCCAGATAAGCTTTGGCGCAAATGACATCTAAATCGGTGAAAATGCCTAGAGAGGAAGCCAGATCGTTCGCTTCAGCGCCTACCGCTCCCGAGAGCTGTCGCAAGATCCGTTCAATTTCTTCCTTCTCTTGTGCCAGATACTTCTTAATATCATTATTCAAATTAACGACAGCCATCGGCTCTATGAAAAGCGTAGCTCCACTGCCCGATTGGTCGTGAACGACACCGGGAAAATTAAACTTATACTCCTGCTTGATTGGAATGACATACCTGTCACCACGCATAGTAACCAATTGCTCCTGAAAATATTTCTGATATTCCGGGGAATGCAAAATGCTGTCCAGTTTTTCCTTGACTCTGCTCTTTGCTATGGCGATGCCGTTCCTCAGGCCGCCTAATTTTGTCGAGGCAGAATCCTTTATTTCACCTTTTTCAGAAATCGCATTTTCCAACTGCTTTTCCAGTCTTGTAAAAACCTGCATACCGGCGGCATAGCCGGCGAGGTTCGGCGCCATTTCCGACTCCCCCTGCAAAAACGACTTCATTTGCCGTATGGCCGCAGCGGTGCTGCCAACGAGCATCAAGGCTTCTGCATCCAACACAGAGCCCAATTGTGCCCTTTTGATCGCATCGATTATATCTCCCGCGCCGCCAAAAGGAAAACGCTTCCCCATATCAAATAAACGCAAAGCCTCATCCGTTTCAGTCAGCAGACGCTGGACCAGGCCGAATTCACTCTCGCTATGTACAGCAAGTGCCTTTTGTTTGCCCAAAGAAGTTGCCGCTTTGCGGGCAAGGCGTTCTTTAATTTTATCGAATTCTAAAGTTTTTACTGCAAATCTTGCCATCTAAGTATATGCTCCTTAATCAAAGTACACCGCGGAAATAATGGCCTCTTGTAGTTTGCGGCAAATTTTCTTCCGCCTGCACATCCCCACTTAAGACCTGCCTGTACAATGATACTATTTTCGCGGTTTCTTCCGCACTGTAGTTTCTTGCGTCGATACGCAATCTTTGAACACCACTCTGCGCCATATGCTTAATATATTTGAGCATGGACAAATCATGTGCGTTCAGTATATGCATACGGCAATATTGGTCGTTGACAATTGGGAATTTTTCTTCCTTACGGTCCTGCAGATAAAGCTGTTCCTTGCAGCCATAAGTGCATTTGCCATTATGCAGGTCACCAAGGAAACTGCCTGCAATACAGTACTCTGAAACCATCATTTCCAGTCGTCCTTGTACCAAGCATTCCAACATCAAGGGTGAACAGCCAGCCAAGTGTTCTATTTGTTCCATAGTTAGCTCCACAGAAACAGTAGCTCCAACTGCCCCATGCGCACGCCAAAAATTAAGGCTTTGCCCGTTATAAATATTCAAAGCCAAATCTGCCCATAGAGGCACCGTTAAACCCAGCTTTTGTGCCAATTCCCATAAGCCGTTGTTCGCTATGAGCATTAAATCCGGCTCAAGCTTCTGCCAAAATCTCATTTGTTCTTCAAAATGAGGCAGTTGCTTTTCATTTACTATTCTTGGCGTTGCGATAGCCAGTTTTTTACCTGCCTTTTTCGCCAAGTTTGCAACAAACTCGAATTCTTTACGTGGCACAACTTTTTCCGAGAAGCTTTCGCCACCAAAAATCAGCCAATCAGCTCCGGCTCCCAGCGCTTTTTCCGCCTTTTCAATCG
The DNA here is from genome assembly GCA_009930275.1 of Negativicutes bacterium. The sequence goes on along the minus strand of RZYP01000027.1, from coordinate 9,699 downwards.
TATCTACATAAACTGTCAGTTGGCTGCGATGAGGATGATTTGCCTTTTCACTACCGCCATAATGCTCCCTGCTTTTCTTTTGCAGCGTTCTTACCGGTCCAAACTTCTCCAACCGCGCTTTATTCAAGGCCTCGCTGGCAAGACGACGAGCCTCGTTAATTTCGCTCATTGGTACCATCACGTTTTCGTCGCCAGCAAATGCCAAATCGCCTAATACATATTCAGTTGTTCCCAGGCGGTCGACCTGTTTACGAACTGTTTCTTCTGTCAATGGATGTTTCCGAGCTAATTCAACAATAAACTGCGTTTCCCCATAGCCTTGATTTCCTTCGTCATCGGTCAGAATAACCGCCATTGGTTCACCTAACTTTGCAGTTACAAGTGCTCGAACCGGTATTCTTTTTTTCCCGGCTTCGCCACAAAATTGTTGAGCATATGCCATTAACTTACTGTCAAAAGTTCTAAACGCCCTATCATTAAGTTTAATGCCCTTTGGAACATCAATCTCAACCTGTTCTCCCGGGGCAGCACTTGTTACGTGGCTGCCCTTGCAAGTCATAGCAGTAACTGTTGTCCCGACACGACCGCCAACGGTTACCCAGAATTCAAGGCCATCCTCAAGATGCAGTTCTCTTTCAAGTTTTATAGTAGCCTTATTTTCGCTCTTATTAAGCTTCACAACACGACCAATCATAACACCGCGGTTATTAGGTCTCCTGTCACTCATCATTTCCTTGCCTGGATGCCCTTCCAGGAAACCGGTTGTAAAGTCGCGATTGAAAATTTGCCTGATATTCAATTTGTCCTCTTCGGACACCTGATATTCTCCGGCGAGATAACTATCAATCGCCCTGCGGTAGATATCAACGACCACGGAAACATACTCAGGCCTCTTCATGCGTCCTTCAATCTTACAGGACGCAACGCCGGCTTCAATCAGCTGCGGCAATATATCCAATGTATTCATATCCCGCGGACTCAGCAAATACTGTCCTGCCTGATTGCTGTCCAGGACATTTTCGCCCTGTTCGTTAACCAGATTGTAAGGTAAGCGGCAAGGCTGTGCGCAACGGCCGCGATTACCGCTGCGTCCTCCTATAAGGCTGCTCATCAAACACTGACCAGAATAGCAGACGCAGAGAGCGCCGTGGATAAACACCTCTATTTCCGGGGTGGATTTCTCGCAAATGTCCTTAATTTCCTGCAGACTGCACTCTCTTGCCAATACGACACGCTCCATGCCTGCTTTATAGGCAAATTCCGCGCCGGCAGAGTTAGTAACGGTCATTTGCGTGCTCGCATGTAAAGGCAAATCCGGAACAACCTTGCGTGCTACCTCAATAACACCAAGATCTTGAACAATGATGCCATCAATACCTATATTGTTCAAAAAAATCAAGTAATCAACAAGTTCAGCCATTTCACTATCATCTACCAAAGTATTTACAGTGACATAAAGCCGAACTCTATGCACGTGTGCAAAGAAAACCGCCTTTTCCATTTCTTCCCTGCCAAAATTGTTTGCATACTGTCTGGCACCAAATACATTGCCGCCAAAATATACTGCGTCGGCTCCAGCATTAACCGCCGCTTCCAAAGCTTCCCAATTCCCTGCTGGTGCCAGTAATTCCGTGCATTTGCTCTTCATTATATTTTTCCCTTCTGTTTGGCCGTATTACTGCCTGCTACTATTTGCAGGATATCATTATAATCACTCCGCAGGTCTTTAAGTTCGCTGGCTAATTCTAAAGCTGTCAGAACCGCAACCTTACTTGGAGTCAATGCTGATTGATTTTTGGCTATTTTAAGCATTTTGGTATTAACGATATCCGCCAATACACAAAGCTCTTCTTCCGGCATTTCTGTCTTTATTTGATAATCATCATTGAAAATCCGCAAAGTAATCTTTTTCTTTTCCATTATGTCCACCATTTCGTAAATTTTAATTCAATTTTATCAACAAATCACTTTTATTGCCATAGAAATTTGAGTCCGAAAAATCAATGAAAAAACCGGCGATAAAATGCCGGTTTTTTCATTGATTAATCAGTTGGTCTTTGTTTCTACCATTAATTCGAATTCTACTGTTGAAAGAGGATATTTTTCCCATTGTCTCTTGTAGTCCAGTTTTACCCGATATCTGCCCGGTGATGCAACGCCTAAAACGATAATATCTATACCCTTAGCGCCAACAGCTTTATTCTCCTGATTAGCCGGCATAATATAGGAAGTACCTATTTCCAATAAACCAGAACTTTTACTGCTCGCATTAAGTTCCCACAAGTAGCCGCTGCTGCGATTGGAGTCCAATTTGACAGCAACTAATTCACCTTCATTAATGTGGAGCGTAGAACCAGCTGCGGCGCCAGTCACCTTATGCACCGTTAAAAACCGACCAGCTTCTCCAATATCTACGTACCGCAATATTTTCGAATATGGGACAAACGTTTCATAGCTCCCAAAGTTGTCATTTCTTGTATAGACACCGGTTTCGCCAAAAGCAATATCTTCATAGCCGCCCAGAAACTTCAAAAGGCCATCCTTATCACGAAAGAAATCACTTATTACGCATTCCTTGCCTGTAGTAACATCAATATTAACGGCCTTGTATAATGTTTTCTCCCCGGCTTTAGCTTCCAACAGAACACTGAATATACTTGCTCGATCCAGAAGCCTGGTGTAACTAATAACGCAGTCGGATTGAAGTGCTTGTGCCAATTCGTACGACCTTGCTTTTAATACTTCGTTAATACTTTTACGCATGTTATCATCGTTAATTGCGTCGACTTCAGGAATATTTCCCATGATAGCGCCGTTATTGACACTGCGTGACAAAACTGTCGTACGTCCCTCAGCCCAGACACTGTTAGCAAAACAACAGATCAATAAAATCAATAATACTGCTTTTTTCATCTTGTTCTCCTCTCCTTACAAATAATAGCAAACAGTGGAGAATGGTTCTAAAACCTTTTCATCCCTTGTCATGGTAAGATTGCTTCCGACTGTTACTTTACCGCCGCATATGATTATACCATTTATAGATACATTATTGCCAATGCTGATATTTTTTTGTGCTATAATCAAAGACTTATTCAATTTGACATTATCTCCGATGACAATACCGCTCCCGCTTATCAGCCATAAGTTTCCAAGAGATTGGCAGTCACTGTTAAAGGTGATACCAGACTCGTCTACGAACACTCCGTCACCTTTAATGATAGTATTGTAGGGAATGCTATAGGCAACATTTCCGGATGAAGTGTTGAAATATAAGCGTTTTCTTAAGCCGTAATCTCTTAAATCAATAGCAGTCGGCAATACAAGTTTACCATACTTTTTGTACCCGGCAGCATTTACTTGTGGCATGACAAGGCCGCTGCTGCCATCTTTACAAGCTATTCCCTCGGGCACGTTGCCAGAAATACCGTATTTAGCATAAATAGTGCTTTGATATACAGCATTATCCTTGCTTCCCGGCGGAAATATATTATCTTGATAAATATTCCATTCTCCGGAACTTTTTTCTACGGATGCCTTAATCTCGCGAACGCCGAGTACTTGATCCTCATCTATTGTTAATTCTGCCACGACCTCTTCTCCTCCGGGATATAAAACAATGGGCTCCATCTTAACTTTGTTGGCTAAGATACAACTTCTTTCTTTCTCAAGCGCAATACAAATAAGGCTCTCTCCCAAGTTTAACGCTTGCTCCTGTTCTATGCTGTTTGTCTGCGCCTCCATCTCCTTATGCACAGCCAGCATAAGCCCATGCATAACTGTCAGAAACACTGCCGCCAATAACAACACTGATATTGCTACTATTCCTTGCCTTTCTCTTTTCACAAAACCTTGCCATTGCATAAATAAACTACCTCAAAAAACTTCCTTTCCCTGCCGCTGGAGCATTCCCTGATACCGATTGTCAGCAAAAGATTTTTATCCGATATTCTTTCGGCTTTCCATTCCGTCACTTCAATGCTTGGTGGTGTCAACGGGTTAATTCCGGCACTTTTACCTTCTACCTGAGTTTTTTGGTAAAGTGTCAGAAGATGATCACCTTCAGGCGACGCATTGCAATAATAGGAAATTTTTCTTTTGGCTGCCGTTTCCTTCCCCGTTATCAAAGAATAACCTGGGACTTCATCGAAAACCTGGGCCTTATCAACATAAAAGCCCATTTCCTCCTTAATCATGGACAGCGCACCCCGTTCAGCACGGTAAATTTCCAAATCACTGACAATTTTTCTATAAGTCCCGATTGATTGTATAAAGTTATCATAAAAAACTGACAGCAAGAGGCAGATAAACATTAAGGCAACACTATACTCAAGCAATAAGAATCCTTTTCTATTCATATCTCACCAAGTTAACCAGAGGTACATTTTTACCATTTTCGTAAATTGTTACTTCCAGCCTCTTTACTCCATTTAGTTCTGCGCAGTTCATGACTTTTGTATTTATCACATACTTTTCTGTTCCCCTGTTTGCCTCTCCTTCGACTTTATATGAATTTACCAGCTTGGCCATTTCTAATTGTGCCAATTCAAGACCGTCTTTCTGTGCGTTGTGCCGTAGCATCAAAGACAGTATCCCTTTATAAGCGGCCGCCAAAGCAAGCAAGATTACAAGCGCCATGAAAATAGATGTCCCTGCCTCTAACAAAACAAAGCCCGCATTATGCCGCTGCATCTTTTATCACTATCCTGCCTGTAACGGGTTGAACTTCGACAAGTTTTCTTTTTGCCGAACTTCCCCGGCAATAGACATTGACACTTACAGCTCTTTTGGGACTGCCATTTGTCGTAAAAGAAATTTGGTTGGTATTTGCGCATGTTGCTACAACAGGACTTAGACCAAGCTCTGAGAATTTCACATTCCTCCATACCGCCTGATTTTTTACGATAACATAACCGTCGCCATATTGGTCAAGCATAATGACGTACGCCGGTCCTCTCAAATTGCTGTATAAGGTTTTACTTTGCACGTCGGCGATATCCGTTGCCAATAACCTGCAGGCGCTCTTTACCTTAGCTGTTTCCGCTACTTTAAAAGATTCTTCGCACATTGGCAGCAAACCAGCCGCCAGCAGCAAAAAAATTGCCATGCCGGCGACCAATTCTACCAGGGTAAAGCCCCTTCTACTAAGCACTTGCTTTTTCCTTTGTTCCATCGGCACTAACTATATCGCCGTTGGTGTTTTTTCCTGTCAGAGTATATGTCGTACCGGCAGTCGTAGTAGAAGGCGTATAGGTAAATGGATTCCCTTGCGTGTCTTTGTAAGACTTACTTGGAATATAAGCGCCCTTTAGTTCATCTATACTCTCAGGCAAACTCCCCGTCTCAAACTGATAAAGCTTTACCGCACTGTCAATAGTAACTAAGTCAGAAAGCATTTTTGTATCTTTAGTCCTGTTGGAGGCAATATCTATCGAAGGCACCAACATTACTGCCATCACGCCTATGATGGCCAAAACGGCGACAACCTCGATCAAAGTAAATCCTTGTTTTTCTTTTAAAAAACTTTTTAGCATATAAATACATCTCCTGTTGTTATAAATAGTCAGGCATACCTTCAATCAAGCCAAACATCGGTGACGCCACAGAATAAATAACACAACCTACTAAGAGGGAAATCAACAATAAAAGCGTCGGTTCCATAACTTCTTTCAAATCTTTTAATTGGGCCTGCAGCTCTTCATCGACAACATCTGCGGCTTGCAGCAACATTTCCGGTAGACTGCCGCTTTCTTCGCCTACAGATATAAACTCAATACTGGTATCGCTGAACAACTCCCCATTGAGGGCCACAGCCTGTGAGATACTGGCACCACGTGTAACAGCAAAACTAGCCATTATGCTTTTCTCATTCATTTCACGAGACTGCAATGCTTCCGCCGCGGCAGTCAAAGCAATTGGAATTGCTATGCCGCTTTTAAGCATGATGGATAGGACGCGACAGTATCTTATTTCCATCATTTCACGATAACACCCTTTCAGTACGGGGAGTCTTAAGCAACCTTCTTTTATTTGCTCGCGTTGATAATAAATTCCCCCAAGAAAAAATAAAAAAAAGCAGGCTGCCTCCCAACGATAGCTCTTAATCTGTTCCAATACAAAGTCAATCATTTTCAAAAAAGGTGTTTGTTCGATTCCAAGTGAGGAATATAATCCCATAAACAAAGGTAAAACCTTGCAAGCAAAAAAAACAGAAATACAAAATGTAAGAGCGAGCACTATACAAGGATAAATACAGGCATTGCGGGCAAAACGCTTTAGCTCGTTCTGATGCTTGTAATAATCTGCCAATTCATCAAGCAGAACACTCAATGAGCCGCTGTCTTCTCCGGCCTCAATTATTCTTACTGAAGCAGTGGTGAAGTCATCTTTTTGTTTTCTCATCGCCGCAGCAAGAGACAAGCCTTTGTTTAACCCGATTCGTAAGGAATTACAAATTTCAAACATACGACCTTTAGACTTAGCCTGCATTAATTCCAATCCTTTTAGCAATGGCATACCTCTATCCAGCAGTTCTGTTAATTGTCTGAAGAATTTTTCTCGGCCGCCGTCAGTCAACTCCGATTTTGTCATCTTTAAACCTAAGTCTAAATTGCTCCAATGCTTGACCTCCTCAATCTTTGTAACATACCCATAATTTGATTGAATAAAGTCCGCTACCTCTTTCTCACCCCCTGCCCTCAACTCGCCATAAAATTTTTCTCCTCTTTTATCCCTGGCACGCCACCGATATACACCCATTTATTCACCTCCTTTTTCTACAAATAGTTAAGTATTCGTTCTTTTCTGATTATCTCCTGCTATAAAAGAAAAAAACGACGGTATAATCCGTCGTTTTTTTATAGTTTTAATTCTACAATTTCGTTACTTTTAAAGGTAGCCGGAATATCAATAATTCTCTGGTTGCCTGAACCTCTGAATGGTAGACTGATGTCCCGCTGCTCAAGGATGAACGGACCATCTACAAGCACATTAATAGCTTTTATCACAGGCAAATCTTTCACCTCTTCAAAAAGATAACCCGTATAAACCCAGATATTCAAATCCGGTTTAGCCTTACGCAAGAGGTAAACCAAATCCAAAAGTCCATCAGACTGAGCCAGTGGATCACCACCGCTAAAAGTCACACCGCGGTGAATAGGCGTCATCTTGGATAAGATTAACTCTGCTAAGTCTTCAGCATAATATTCGGTACCGCCTTCGAAAGGTATCAGCGGCTCGTTGTGACAGCCAGGACAGTGCCTGGGGCAGCCTTGAAAAAAAACTACGGTTCTGATACCGGTACCGTCAACGACTGATTCTGCAAGGACATCGGCAACTTTTAGAGTTACCATTTCGCATCTCTCCCTACTCGCCAAAACATACACGTTTTACCTTACGACCCAACTCAGCATCACAATGCGGGCAATAATCACCATCGATAATTCCTGTGTAACCACATTGATTACAGTAATCAATTGGGAAGTTAATGCCTACATAGCCGCAATCGCTAGCACACATATGTTTCAAAAGGTCTTCAACCGCGTCAAGGTTATTTACGGGTGATGAACTGAACTCAACATAGCTGATATGTCCCGCATTGGTATATTTGTGATATTTTCCTTCAATACGCATTTTTTCAAATGCGCTTATTGGGAAACCAACAGGTACGTGGAAGGAATTAGAATAATAATCTTTATCTGTTATACCCGGAATTATTCCAAACTCTTTTCTATCCATGCGGACAAAACGCCCTGATAATCCTTCCGCCGGTGTAGCAATCAAAGTATAATTCAGATTATACTTATTAGCCATTTTATCCATCTTGTTGCGCATAAAGGCGACAATTTCTTCACCCAACACCTGCGACTCTTCATCCTCACCGTGATGTTTCCCTGTAAGGGCCGTCAGAGTCTCCGCAAGCCCGATGAAGCCCAAAGACAGCGTACCATTAGCTATTGCTTCTTCAATTCTGTCGTCACTTCCAAGTTTCTCTGAGCCAAGATACAGTCCTTGTCCCATCAGGAAAGGCAAGTCGCGAACGCGCAGGTTAGAAACAACCTTAAACCTATGATACAATTGCTCGGAAATAAGATCTATCATCTCATCGAGATACTGGTAAAAGGCCATAATATCGCGTTCCGCACGAATGGCAAGACGCGGCAGATTGACAGTTGTAAAAGAAACATTACCTCTTCCGGTAGTCACCGCCGGTCCGCGACGATTAGCAATAACCCTTGTGCGACAACCCATGTAAGCAACATCGCCGCCGTATTCTTTATTAAAAGAAGTATCCATGAAACTGAAGGTCGGATTCATGCGGCGCGAAGCAACAGATATAGCTAATTTGTACAAATCGTAATTGGGATCACCCGGGTCCATATTAACACCCTTTTTCACGCGAAAGATAACATTAGGAAAAATCGGGTTTTCTCCACGGCCTAAGCCTTTTGCATATGCTTTCAAAATGTTTCTGATTACTTTTCTTCCGTTTTCCGAAGTATCCAAGCCAAGGTTAAGGCTGGAGAAAGGAACCTGCGCCCCAGCCCTGGAATGCATGCTGTTCAAATTATAGATTAAAGCCTCCATAGCCTGGAATACTTCTTCCTCAGAAGCATTCTCCATGAAAGGTGCCATATCGTAATCAAAGAAACCGAAAGACTGACCTCCAAACATATCATTTTGTGAACTTTGCAGAATGATTGCTGCAAGTGCGGTTGCCGAAGTCGGTCGGCGAGGCGGTCTTATAAATCCGTGACCATTATTAAAGCCGGTAGATAATAAACGCCCCAAGGGTATGTTGACACAGTTCATCGTTTTGCCATAAAAGTCCAAGTCATGAATATGAATGTCGCCCTTGCGATGCGCCATTGCTATTTTTTCTGGAATCATCCGGTTCAAGTAGTATTCGCGACTGGCGGCACTGGCAATCTGCAGCATTTTTGCTGACGGAGAATTAGAAATGTTCGCATTATCCCTGTCTGTTTCCTTTAATATCTCACCGACAGTATCCATCAGCTCGGAACGAGCGTTGCGAATGCCTGTCCTTTTAGCGCGATAGAGAATATAAGCCTTTGCTGTGCGGGCATGACCTTTCTCAATCAATATCTTTTCCACTACGTCCTGCACCTGCTCAACCGTAACAATGCCTTTGAAATGTGCTTTCAAATATTTTAAAACATCGATGGTTATTTCCATAGCCATCTGTCTATCAGCACCACCAACAGATTTTGCCGCTTCAAAGATTGCGTCGGTAATTTTGCTTTCATCAAATTCGACTTCGCGGCCGTCGCGCTTGCGAATCATCATTGCTCATCCACTCCTTAAATTTTGTTCTTTTCCTTATTCATCATCTTTTGAACTTCCTGCATAAAGTTATTTACATCTGCAAATTGGCGATACACTGACGCAAATCGCACATAAGCAATTTTGTCAGTATTCTCCAAATACTTCATGACAGTTTCACCAATGGCTTCAGTCGTAACTTCTGTTTCACCTCTGGTTCTTAATTCTCCTTCAATATTTTGAGCTATTTCTTGAATGCGTTCATACGAAACCGGTCTCTTTTCAAAAGCTTTGATCAAACCATTTAAAAGCTTCTGCCCGTCAAACAGTTCCCTCCGTCCATCTTTCTTGACAACAATCAAGGGGGTCTCCTCGTACTTCTCATAGGTAGTAAAACGTCTGCCGCACTGTGGACATTCC
>RZYP01000160.1 GCA_009930275.1 Negativicutes bacterium | reverse complement strand
GGCTACCGCGACACTACGTGAGTACATGGTAAAAGGCTTTGTGCTTGACGATGAGCGCCTGGCACAAGGTACGCACTTTGGTAAAGACTACTTCGAAGAATTGCTCGAGCGTATTCGCGAAATTCGCCTCAGCGAACGCCGGATTTACCTCAAGGTGACTGATATCTTCGCCTTGGCGAGTGACTATGACAAAACCAGTGAAATTGCCAAAGAGTTTTTTGCGTTTATTCAAAACAAGCTCCATTACGCCGTAGCTGGTGGTACCGCGGCAGAAATAATCCACAACCGAGCTGATAAGTCGAAGTCGCACATGGGCTTGCAGAGCTGGAAAGCGGCGCCAGACGGCAAGATCCTGCGCACCGATGTAACAGTAGCAAAAAACTACCTCGGCAAAAGTGAACTGCAGCAACTGCAACTTACCGTTACTGCATTTCTTGATATTGCCCAGAACCGCGCAGAGCGCGGCTTACCGACCAGTATGGCGCAGTGGCTCGGCATAATGGACGGCTACCTCGACCTCAACGAATATCCAAAGCTACAGAATGCTGGCAACGTTAGTAAAAAGCAAGCAGACACCAAAGCACTTGCCGAGTACGATATTTTTCGTGTACAGCAAGACAAAGAGTTTATTGGTGACTTCGAGAAAGAAGCGAAGCGGTTGGAGGCGAAAGATGAGTGATAAACCAGTCACGCAAGAAGAGCTAGATTTAGTCATGCAATCATTCGAACAAATGGGCGGCATGGTCAAATACGCCGAAATTATGGAACGAGCTATGAGCATGATGCGTGATCATTTTGATATGACCGAGCACTCACTAAATATGGTACAAAAGCTTCACGCTATGCAATTGCAGGGTATCGATCAATGGGTCGGTCTTTGTAAATTCTTGTTGCCTCTATTCGCTACGATTGCGACTGTGGGGCTGACTATCACGAGCCCTACGTTTAATAGCCAAATTGCGACTGCAATTGGCCTGATTGGCTTTGTCGTGTTTTTTGCTGGGCTGTTTGAGCTATCTCGTAAGCGTCAAAAAATCCTTGCCAAGCAAGAGAAAGATATCGAAAAGCTGCACAAAGCATTTCAAGATGGGCAAGAACTTGTAGATATCCTAAAAGTACAGGCGCAAAATGAGCGTGGTGAGATGACGGATGAGAAGGTTCAGGATATGATGAAGCGAATTTTGAGGATAAAGGAAAGAGGAGTATGAGTAAAGATCTTAATAAGTACCGAGGCTCTGAGTGGAGTAAATGGGACCTACACCTGCACAGTCCTAGCTCGTTCCTTGCTAATGAGTTTAATGGACTAGATATAGATACATTTGTAAAGACTATTAAGAAACAAGGCTTGAAAGTGGTTGGTTTAACTAACTATTTTAAATTTGCTGACGACGAGATTGAGGGTGATGATTCGATAAAAGCAAAACTAGAAGCTGAAGGCATAACAGTATTCCCTAATTTGGAGTTTCGTTTCGAACAAAAAAATAAGGATAATGAATATTTTAATTTCCATATCATATTCTCAAACAAGACTCCCTACAGCCGCATTACTGATTTACTTGGTAGACTGAAAGTTGAGTCAGGCGAATACTGCAAAGACCTAAGTGAAACGGAATCAGAAATAAAAAAGGCAACTATCTCTAGTAGACAACATCTATTAGAAACATTACGTGACGACAAAAACCTAAAGCATTTACGTGACTATATCATAGTTGGCTGCTCAAATGGGTACGGCGGTATAAGGCCGGAAAAAAATAACGACGGTCGTGGTGATACCGTAGCTGAAGGATTTGACAAGAGTGTAGATGCTTTTTTTTCATCTCGTGAAAATCCAGTAGCAGATAAGAATTTTTTCCTAAACAAAACCCGATTCGACGGTGCACTTTCTAAGCCTGCTTTTTTAGCATCAGACGCTCATAAGCAATCTGAAATAGGTGGTACTTACAGCTGGGTCAAGGCTGAGCCAGCTTTCTCAGGTCTTGTACAGGTATTGTACAGTCCATCTGAAAGAGTGGTCTATTCTGACAATAAGCCTAGTGATATTAAGTCATCTAGGGTGATTATCGATAAGTTCAAGTTTATTAATAAAGAAATACATTTTAATCCTGACTTAAATGCGGTCATAGGTACACGAGGCAGTGGAAAATCTGTACTACTTAAAGCTATCGCCATGAATGTAAGTGGTGTTGAGTACAGAGCAAAGGTAGAGGCCTCAAGGTACGAAAGTGATCATAAATTCAATGATAGCAAGTTCTCGGATAGTCAGGTGGTCTGGGCAGATGGAGCAGTTGATTCTGGTGATGAAGGTAATCAGAAGAAAGTATTTTTCATACCGCAAGGATACCTCAGTAATTTAGCGTACGACGAAAATGCAAAAGAAGACGACAGATATGAGTTCCTGCTAAGTTTACTAAGAAAAAATCAAGAGTTCAAAAATGCGGATGCCAATGTTAGTTCGTTTAAAGATACCAATTCGCAGACAGTGCATGCTCTAGTCGACGCTATTGTTGCGTCAAAATCAAAAATCGATGAGATAAATGGCGATACCTTAAACCTGGGTAGTGAAAAAAGCATCGAGAGTGAGATTAAAGATGTAAAAAGTAAAATTACTACACTGCGTAAGAAGTATGAAATTACAGAAGACGACAGTAAGCGATACCAGGATGCAAAAATGGTTGTAGAAAACAGCAGTAGCAACTTGCGCAAGATCAAGCAGGATATTGATATCCTAGACATACTTGAAAACGAGGAAGGTCTAGTGGATGTCAGTTCTGTAAATATTTCATACCTATCGAGTAGAGTAAAGGACGAAATTGTATCTAAAATTAAGATATCAGGCGACACCAAGGCAAAAGAGATTATTAAGGTGGCTAAGACAAGCCTAGCTGAAGAGCGAGTAAAGATTGAACAGCAAGTAGAGGGTAGTCAAAAGGTTATTAATGAGTTAGCACCCAAATTCGAAAAGCAAAAAGAGCTACAAGACCTAATTGAGAAAAAGACTTCACTTGATAAAAAAATATCTGACATTAACGATCTTTCTAAAAGCCTAGAATACTACAGCAACAAAAGAGTACAACAGCTAATGGATCTCAAAACGACTTATTTTAATTTTGAAACAAAGATAAGGGAACTGTTTGAGACTGTCGATTTTGAAACATTTCAATTTATAGAGATAAATATATCTATTCATGAAAAACCAAATTTGATGAGTAGATTTATTGAACGTAATATAAACACCAATAAAAAGCAGAACCTGAGCAGTCAATCGAAGTTTTTCATAGATAATAGCAATAGACTAACCAAGTCTAATTTTGACAACATAGTTAACGATATCGTTGACAAAAAATTTGTATGCAAAAATAGTGTAACGGATAATAAACAGGTACTAAGAGAGCTTCTTGTCAACCCGTACGACATCGATTTCTTGAGTTCAATAAAAATGCAGGGTACGAATACTACATTTCGTGATATGACTGGTGGGCAGAAGGCGATGTCTTTGCTGGAGCTTATATTTAGGTTTGACAGCGAAGATTATCCGATACTTATTGACCAGCCCGAAGATGATCTGGATGCTAGCGGAATTTCTAGTAGCGTAGTTGATTTCGTTAAATCTCAGAAGAAAAATAGGCAGATATTTATTGCTTCGCACAGTGGAAACCTAGTAGTTATGTCTGATAGTGAGGAGATTATAACTGCAAATAAAGACGGCACTTACTCAGTTGGGTCTATTGAAGATGAGAAAACAAGAAAAAACATAGTGGATATCCTTGAAGGTGGCGACACAGCTTTGAAGCTTAGACTTAATAAGCTACGGGTAGAGAATAATGACTAACTGGCAAACAAAAAAACTTGGCGATGTGCTTGAAAAAATCGAAGGTGGAGGTACGCCGTCAAAGGAGAAAAAAGAATTTTGGAACGGATCGATTCCTTGGGCGAGCGTAAAGGACCTAACATCCTTTAACCCTAAAGAAACTCAAGATTACATCACCGATGAAGGGCTTAAGAATAGTTCAAGTAGACTAGTAAAGGCCGGCACTCTGATTACGCCGACGCGTATGGCGCTCGGCTTCACCGTACGCTTTGACGTAGATGTGGCGATCAATCAAGATCTTAAAGCACTTTATCCCATTGACGACGTGAGTACTGAGTACATACAGTACTGGTTTGAGGCCTATCGTAAATCAATTGAACGGCTGGGCACAGGAAGCACTGTTGCTGGAATTCAGATTGGCGAACTTAGAGCTTTAAAAATACAAGTTCCTGAAAAACCCGAGCAGGAGCGGATTGTGGGGGTTTTGGAGGTTTGGGATGAGTATATCGAGAAGCTGGAGCAGAAGATTGCGCTGAAAGAGCAGCTGAAAAAAGGGCTGATGCAGC
>RZYP01000159.1 GCA_009930275.1 Negativicutes bacterium | reverse complement strand
CTCCCTCGTTTCCCGCAATCGTCCAGCAGCGACAATGCCCTTTTCATATTCTTTTCAACATCCATTACTGCAGGCGCGACCTGCGCCAAGGTTATTTTGAATCTCTCCATTTATATCACCTGATTAAAAATTTTTGATCAACATTGAAATTATACGTACATAAACCAATATACCAGATAGTTTTGATCTTCTATACACAGGGGAATTCTATCTTCTTAGTTGATCTGATCAATTTTAATCTTAAATAAATTTTTTGTATGATCAATACTATGTTAATTTTCAACCTTAGCATATTTTATAAAATTACATGTTGAAAAATTACTAGAACACATGTTATACTGCGTTCGGTGAATACATTCAATTTTCGTATTATCTTTATCATCGATCATACTGAGAGGAGGGAATGTCCTTATTTTTTACTTGTTCCAAGTAAATACATGTAGACTTAATATTAAAATTTCAGGGGATGGTGAATATTCATGCACACACTTGAACATGTTTCAGAAATGCTTTGGATAGTTGCTGCTTATTTAACTTTAATGATTATTGTCGGAGCTTATTTTTACAGAAAAGCAAAAAAAAGCGGGCCAGAGACGAGAGATGATTTCCTCCTTGCCGGGAGAGGGCTTGGAAAAATCGTTGCAATAGGAACAATTTTTGCAACCTATCTTGGCGGTGGTACTGTAACAGGAGGCGGAAATTCTCTGGCTTATAATTTTGGGCTTTGGCCAGGGATTTGTTTTATGATCCCCGCAATTTTCGGATTAGTAATACTCTTGTTGCTGAGCAGAAAAATCCGTGAAAGTAATTGTTATACAACAGCTCAGCTTCTTGAAAATTCTTACGGAAAGGGCGCTAGAACTCTTGCTGCTGGAATTATAGCAATTGCATTTGTCTCCATTGTTTCATACCAGTATAGGGGGCTTGGATTCGTTCTTAACGTTACTACCGGTTTGCCCGTTGAAACATGTACTCTTATATGCGCTGTAATAGTAATCATTCTTGCTTTCTCAGGCGGACTCAAGACTGTAGCTGCTACAGATGCAATGAGTGCTTTTATAATGCTCATTGGTCTTATTGTTGCTCTTCCAACTCTTCTTAACATCGTTGGAGGAACTGCATGGATAAAAGAAACCGCGACCCCCGAGCAACTTAGCTTTTTGGGCGGACAGACTTTTATTGGATGGTTAAGCGCATATCTTCCTCTCGCTTTCCTGACAGTTGGAGACCAGAACTTCTACCAGAGAATAAACGCTGCGAAAGATTTAAAGACAGCACGAATCGGTCTTCTGGGATGCATGATCGCATGTATCCTTGTAATGCCTATCATAGCAACCATATCTCTTATTGGCAGGCTTTACTTCGGAACAAATATTTCTGCAGGGCAATCTCTAATTTCTACAGCAACGCTTTTACCTGTTTTCTGGGGTGGTATGCTTCTCTCTGCTGCGTCAGCATTCATTATAACTACAGGAGATTCTTATCTTCTCTCAGCATCCTCAAATATAACTGTAGATATTTACTCCGGAGTTATAAACCCTAATGCAACAGAAAAACAACAGGTTTTTGTTACAAGGGCGTTTATTCTGGTTGCCGGTATAGTAGCTTATGTAATATTACAGTTTTATCCAAGTATACTTGCAATCCAATATATGTCTTACACAATTTATGCAGCAGCGATCACACCGGCTGTACTGTGCGCATTAGTTTGGCCAAAGGTAACCAAGATTGGAGGGCTTGCATCAATGATAGGCGGAAGTTTGTTCACTATCGTTTGGGAAGTCCTTAAATTCCCATTTGGACTTCAAACAATATTAGTAGCACTACCCCTCTCATTTTTTATCATCATTGTTGTATCACTAATCACACAGCCTAAGGCAGCAAGAGTATAGATACTCGCATGGAAGTCTTAATTTAATAAATCTTTTGACTTCCATGCTTTTTTCAGCAACAAATATAAAGGAGGTCTTTAAAACATGACAAAATTCACAAAGATCAAATGCGGGAAATTATATGATGGTTTGAATTCAATGCTCCATGAAAATATGGATGTTCTTATAGAAGGAAAAAAGATAATTGAGGTCGGCCATAATCTTCCATGCCCTGAAGACACTTCCGTTATAAACCTGCTCGATTCAACAGTTACTCCTGGAATGATAGACGCTCATGTGCACCCGCAGTATTTCCATTGGAAAGATGTCTATTCCGATACTGTTTTCAATTCAGATGGTTACAGAGCACTTGCAACAGCAGAATGCGCAAGAAAAACTCTTATGGCAGGATTTACAACGATTAGATCTCTCGGTTGGTTTCGGGAGGCATATGAGTTGGATGTAAAAAGAGCCATCGAAGAGGGATATATCAGTGGATCACGTATGATAGTTTCATCACATTTTTTATGCACGACAGGAAGTCACGGCGACATGACACAGGTAGTCCGAAACAACCCCTATTTGTCTGATTACATGATGACCCAATATCCAACATGTGGAGATGGTGCTGATTTCTTCACTGCGGCAGTCCGCCGTGAGAAAAAAATGGGCGCAGACTTCCTTAAAATAATGGCCACTGGTGGGTTTGCCACACCAAATGATGATCCAGATGATATTCAGTTAAATGATGAAGAGTTCAAAGCAATTTTTGACACAGCAAAAGAAGTTAAAATTTCTGTAACAGCACACGCATATGGCCCCAGATTAATGAAAAAACTGATCAACTATGGAATAACGGGAGTGGAACACGGCTCACTTATGGACATCGAAACAGCAAAAATGTTCGAAGACACTGGGACATATCTAGTCCCAACTTTCATGCCTTATGAGGATGCTATCCATCCCGACAGTGAAAGCCTGGCAAAAAAGAGTCCAGAATACCAAAGAAAACTTGGAATATATAAGGAGCAACTGATAAAAGGCAGAGAGATTATTATTAACAGCAATATAAAACTTGGATATGGGACAGACATGGTTGCAGTCCACAATAACTACGAAAGCGGTTGGGAATATAACGCATGGCTCAACAATGGAATGGATCCTTTCAGGGCGCTGGAAGCAGCAACAAGAATAAATGCCGAAATATGTGAGATCTCAGACAAAGTGGGAACTATAGAACCTGGTAAGCTGGCAGACATCGCGGCATGGAAAAGGAACCTTATAAAAGATCCCAATGCCCTCCGTGATTGCTCTTTTGTCATGAAAGAAGGCAAAGTCTATCCACCCGAAAGTAGGATCAATGATTAACGGACATTATTCATTTGTCGAATCCAGACTTTAGAAGACCATAGATATGGAAAGAAATTCCCATATCTGTGGTCTTCTTTGTAATTTCGGTTTGATTTTCACGATATAATTTAGATGATACTATATAGATGTATAATAAATTAATATTGTCTATTTTAGGAGTGTACTCGTCGTGTATATCAAAAGCAATAAAAGAAAACTACAGGCACAGGAAACCAAAAAGAAAATTTTCGATGTAGCACATCAAAAATTCAGAGAAAAAGGTTTTAACAACGTTACCATAGAAGAAATTGCTGAATCTGCGGAAATATCAGTTGGTTCTCTATACCATCATTTCAAAAACAAATACGAATTACTTATTGCCTGGCATGATCGGCTTGATGAACTTTATAATAACCACCTGGATAAAATATTAAATTCTCCTGAATTCAAAGATAAAAATACCTTGAAAGTAATAAAAGAGATGCTACTCTATATGAATGAAACATGCATATATTATGGAACAGAATATATTGCTGTTGTGTATTCATACATGCTTTCAAACCTAGACTTTGCTAAGATAATGACTGATCGAAGGCGTACTTATTATAAAATTATGCTTAGCTTAATGAAAGAAGGACAAAAAAAAGGCGAAATTCGAAAAGATATCCCCGTTAAGCAACTAGTTACTGATATTACAATAATTAGCAGAGGATGTCTAACGGACTGGGTAATCGAAGCAGCTCCAAATGATATGAGAAAACATTCTTTATCCGTACTTGACTGCTACCTCCGTGGTATCTCCTGCATTACAGAGAAATAAAATCAGAATCAGTTGTAAAAATACCGAACATGTAATCATCTATAAACTCACAACGCTTCGCTTTATAATCACCTTTGTTCGAATCATGATAGCTTTAGGCACTCTTTTTCACTAATTCTGCGGAAATTAGCCAAGCTCAATATCAAAGCTCACTTCACTATACTCAAATACCGGGAATCAAAGTATCAAATCACTGTTTTTTTCTACATCTGGCATTGCAAATATCTTCCGTGTGATCGTTGTTATATATATAACAAATCCAAATCGAGAATTATCCGGAAAACAGTCAAAATAGTATATCAATTGCATTAAATGATATCAGACTGCATCAAGATCTCACACGTA
>RZYP01000158.1 GCA_009930275.1 Negativicutes bacterium | reverse complement strand
AAAAATATGATCATTAGTGTTCCTGATATCAATGAGCAACAGCAGATAGGCTCATTATTCGAGAGCCTCGATAACCTTATCACCCTTCATCAGCGTAAGCCTGTATAAAGGTTTTTACATAGAGTCGCTGGAATTGAGAACATATTCAGCAGAGATTAATAAAACCTCTGAAGATGTCCAATCCTTCAGAGGTTTTAGAGGTTTTATTGGTTTTCGACTTATTCGTTTGCTTCAATTTCTTTAAGTGTTACTCCCTTGGCATTCTTCCACTCAATATTTCCATTTGCACTACCTCCGCAAACAAATGCCGCAGCACCAGATGGAGAAGAAAACAAAATATCTTCCGTTAGAACGCCGTTCATGATTTTATCTGCACTCTTATTTCGAAGCTGCACAACATAATCTGGGCAGCTTTTTGTTGTCTTCTCAGTTATTGAGCTTCCCCTAAGAACAACAAAGCCATCGCTTACTCGCTTTCCAGTACCCTTAGCGTTATTACGGGTGGCATATAAGATTTCTTCATCTGTCGTTGCTGTTACTAATGGCTCAAATACCTTGTGTCCAAAAGTTCCCATCACTATTTTCGCATTGTCAATGAACTCTTCTAACTCGCTTTCTTTTTCTTCGGTGAGGTTGCCTGGATTTGGATCGTTACCATTTTTAACTGAATATCTTTTTGCCTCTAGCGCCAGATTACAAAAACGATTTTCGAGATAGCTTATCTCTGTTGGCCCAAATGAATTGTTTGTTGTAGTAAACATGACAACTTCAGTCCAATAATCAATAGATGTATGAGATTCCTGAACCCGAAGCAGTAAGCCTTTTCCATTCTTTCTAATTCCAGCTTGACCGATGTAAATTACCGTATTATCTTCCTTGTCGGTTCCAAAAAGAAAGTATACACCACTCTGCTTCAATATATCCATGTCCTTACACTTATCTAATGCAGTACGGGGAATTTTATAGGCAATGCCTGTCCAGTTTGCCATCGTGCACTTAATTCGCTCGCTAGGGTCGCCATCCATAAGAAATAAATTTATACTTTTACCACGTATTGCCATAGTTAACCTCCAATAAAGCAGCTATTTCTTATCAACCTCATCAAGATCAAAGCCTCCGCTAAGGATAAAGTCTTTGAGTAACTTTTCGATTTTGATGCTCAGCCGGAAGGCTGGGACTTTTGTGCCCTCCGTCGATACAAAATACTCCTCGGCTTTCTCCCTGACTACTGTTTTCTTCAGGTCATCGAACCTGCCGTATTCATTGATGCTCGCTTCGGTAATACCGGCGTTCATAAGGTTTTCCAGCTTTGGAATGTCAACCCCCAGAGCATTAGCTAACTGGCGGACTTGCTCGTTTTTGGCGCGGTACTGGTATTCCGTGATGTAGTCTCTAAAGGGCTTGCCATCCTCGATTTCAGCATTTCCACTTTGCACATCATGGATAAAGATGTTTGCATATTTCTGTTCTTCTTGGGTAAGAGTCGCAAAAGATTTATGCAACTCGTCCAGAGTTGCCTGAAGCAGATCTTGGTCAACATCATCTTGGCGCAGAACTTTAAGATATTTCTCAAATCGCGAGTTCATGTAATTGGTATCAATTCTGCCAGTATCGATGGCTACCAGATGACCATCAATATCAAACGGGATGTCACCGCTGCCGCCGTCACCTGCTGCTGTAAACAGCTCTTTGTAACGCAAAGCTAAGATCAGATAGGTGTTCTCGTCGAATATCATTTCCATGACTTTTTTCGGATTCTTAAAGGCATAGATTTGATTCTTCCAAGTGAAACCTTGAATCTTTGCTGCTTCCAGATAATCGTTAAGACTACTGAATAGCTTGGCAAACCTGCCGCACTCATCTAAATCGTCTGGCAGGCGAGAAAAGTCCGAAATGCCAGACACAGTAAATAGATGTGAAATATCTGCGAAGATTTGATTCATCTTCTCCAGGTTGTAGTCCAGATGTTCCACAAACAATCCAAGTGGTCTATTGCCTGAGTATAGAGCTACAGCATTGTTGATGTTTCTTTCCATAGTGTTTGGATACCGGTAATAGCGAATCGTTCCAAAAGGCTTGTCCGGTCCAAACAGACGGTTCGTGCGAGAAAACGCCTGAATGATGTTCTCGTATTTGAGAACCTTATCCATATAAAGGGTGTTCACCCATTTGGAATCAAATCCCGTGAGCATCTGATCTACAACAATCAATAGGTCAATTTGTTTTTCGGGGTTCCGTTCGATACGCTCATAAGGCTTTTTGTGTGCCAAGCGTGCTGCAATATCCTTTTTGAATTTCCCATGAGTTGCTAAGGTAAAATCCTGCTCATATCTTGTATTGTAATCTTCCAGGATCTCAACCAGGCCATCTTCCTTGAATTTCACACCACCGTTATTGTCGATATTTGGATCAAACAGGGCAGTGATTTTTAAATCAGGTTTTGCCTCTCTAAAAAGCCTGTAATACTCAATGGCTTCCGGAATACTACTCGTAGCAAAAATCGCATGAAACTTCGAGGCATGGCTCAATCGCAGCCAGTTATCCAAAATGTCCTGTATAACCATCTTCTGGTGTTCGGCACGATCATACTGTTCTCTCGGCAGATAATCTTCAATACCTTTGACGTAATTGCCACTCTTTTCACGGTATCCGGCCATTTTCACTTTGAAAGTATCCATGTAGTAGTAATATTTTCTTGCTTTCTCCGGGTCTTTAATAGCATCTTCTTCCGTAGCGGCATTCGCCATCTTCAGCGCCACCGCTTTTCGCAGATCAATGTCCCTATAGGTCAGAACCTTATACGGGTCGAAGCCAAGCACATTCCCGTCACGAATCCCGTCAGCGATGCTATAGCGGTGTAGCTCATCACCAAAGACAGTCGATGTCGTATTCATTTTTTTCTGGTTTTCCTTCTGGATAGGGGTGCCGGTAAATCCAAAAAACACGGCACCAGGAAAGGTCTGTTTAACGGTGATCAACATATCACCAAACGTAGAGCGATGCGCTTCATCAACAATGAAAACGATCCGCTTGGAGTTCATTGTCTCAATATCAGCAGCATTCAAGCCGCCTTCTTCATCCTTTATATTACTCATTTTTTGAATGGATGTGACAATCAGTGTATCGGCAGGATTCTTGCTTTTCAGCTTCGTGATGAGAGCGTGAGTGTCTTCAGTCGCCTGCACCTCTTCGTTATCTTCCGCAAAAGCACGATACTCTCGAAGCGACTGCGTACCAAGCTCAATCCTGTCCATCAGGAAGATAACTTTATCGGCATCCTTCGAATTAGCTATGAGCTGGGCAGACTTAAAGCTCGTCATTGTTTTACCAGATCCTGTTGTGTGCCAAATATAGCCCCCAAGCAGCTGTTTATCACTCCAATCAATCTTTGACACACGGTCAGAGATTGCATTGGCCGCAAAATACTGATAGCTGCGCATGACCTTAAGTACGCTATCCGAATCATCAGCAACCGTATAAAAACCGATCATCTGATGAGCCATAGGAATTGACAAAAGATAGGTCGCAATATCTCTCCATTTGTTGATTGGCTCGTTATTGAAATCAGCCCAATGGAAATAAAAGTCCTTATTAAAGACACCATCAGGACCGGGGTTAGCAAAATAGACCGTCTCTTCCGGCTGCATCGCCACAAATATCTGCACCAAAGAAAAGATCCCTGTGAAGATACCCTCATCGGAGTACTTCTCAATCTGGTAATGAGCCTGACTCACAGGAATACCACTCTTTTTCAGCTCCAAATGAAACACCGGCATGCCATTAATGAGCAGCATCAAATCGCCACGACGGTCATTCAGAATTTTCGACTTAGATTTATATTTAGGCTGCTGGGCTATTTGATATCTACTCTGCCCAGCGGCTATTTCGCGGCGGTCATAAATCTTGAGGCTCACTTCTTTGCCAAGATGGAAAGGATCATCCGGATTATCACGGGTAATAGAGACCGTCTTACCATTAATAAAACCATTGAGCTTTAAGGGAGTACGGAGAGCCAAAACTTGTTCTAGGATCTGTTGCATCTCCGTATCCGTCAAAGGAGCGTCATTTAGCCGATCTATACCGCGATTATTTTCAAACAGAATATTCGCCCAGTTCTTAAGCAAAGTATCTTCTGTCGGATATTTGAGCACCTGACTTTCCCAACCTTTATTTTGTAAGGCAGCAATCATGGCTGCTTCAAATTCTGCTTCGGTTTTAAATATCACAAGTTCACGCTCCTTTCTTATACAAACATCTTCTCAAGACAAGCTTTTTTGAGATTTTGCAATTTTTCATACTTACGCTGATGAAGGGTGATAAGGTTATCGAGGCTCTCGAATAATGAGCCTATCTGCTGTTGCTCATTGATATCAGGAACACTAATGATCATATTTTT
>RZYP01000026.1 GCA_009930275.1 Negativicutes bacterium | reverse complement strand
GAAAAACGCTGTCCTGCAGGAGTTTGTGAAAAAATGGCTGTTTACACCATTACTGATAAATGCAAAGGCTGCGGTCTTTGCGCCAAGACTTGTCCTGTCAAGGCAATCAGCGGCAGCTTGAAGCAACAACACGTGATCGACCAGGCAGTTTGTATCAAATGCGGGGCGTGCATGGCTGTCTGCCCATTCAAGGCAATTACGAAAGGCTAGGAGGAGACGTGGATAAAATGGATATGGTGACACTGACAATTAACGGACAAACTGTCCAGGCGAAGAAGAATTCTACGGTCCTTGAAACTGCCCGGGCTGCCGGGATTTATATTCCGACACTTTGTTATCACCCTGAACTTTCGCATGAAGGCGCCTGCCGTCTTTGTGTGGTCGAGGCTTCCGGGGCTCGCACTCTCGTAGCTTCCTGTGTGTACCCGGTTGCCGAAGGCATGGTTGTTGAGACCAACACTCCCAAGGTTCGTGAGGCCAGAAAACTGGTTGTAGAGCTTTTACTCGCCAACCACCCGAAAGACTGTCTGTCCTGCCAAAAGAGCATGGACTGTGAATTACAGGATATTGCCGCCGAGCTTGGCGTAAGAAAAATAAGATTTGCCGATGGTGAAATGAAGGCCCATACTATTGATGCCGCAAATCCCGCACTGGTCCGTGACCAGGAAAAATGCATTCTTTGCGGCCGCTGCATACGCGCCTGTTCAGAAATTCAAGGCATGGATGTCTATAGCTTTGCCGGACGCGGTTTTCACACAATTGTCTCCACTGCTTTCGAGCAGGGGCTAGAGAAGGTGGCCTGTACTTATTGCGGCCAGTGTGCCAGTGTTTGTCCTACTGCTGCAATCGTCGAAAAGGACGATACTGATAAGGCCTGGGTCGCTCTCGGAGATAAATCAAAACACGTGGTAGTACAAACTGCTCCGTCAGTGCGCGTAGCCTTGGGTGAAGAACTGGGTATTCCCGCGGGCGAAGTTGTTACCGGAAAAATGGTTGCCGCTCTTCGGCGCCTGGGTTTTGCCAAAGTGTTCGATACTAATTTCTCTGCTGACCTTACGATAATGGAAGAAGGTCACGAATTTATTGAACGCTTGACCAAGGGAGGCGTTCTGCCGATGGTTACTTCCTGCAGCCCCGGCTGGGTCAACATGATTGAACTCAAGTATCCTGAACTGCTGCCGCACTTGTCAACGGCGAAGTCCCCGCAGCAGATGTTTGGTGCCGTTGCCAAAACATACTATGCAGAACGCGCCGGCATTGATGCCAAGGACATAATTTCTGTTTCGATTATGCCGTGCACGGCAAAAAAGGCAGAGGCTGTCAGACCGGAAATGAGATCTTCCGGTTACCAGGATGTAGATATTGTCCTGACGACAAGGGAACTGGGCAGAATGATTCGTGAATCCGGCATCGACTTTGCCACCCTGCCGGAAGAAGAGTTCGATTCGCCGCTGGGGAAATCGACAGGGGCCAGCGTAATCTTCGGTACTACCGGTGGCGTAATGGAAGCCGCCCTCAGAACCGTCGCCGACGTCGTCACTGCTCAAAATCTCCAGCAGATAGAATACAAGGCAGTTCGCGGCATGGAAACCGTACGAGAGGCAACCCTTGAGCTAGCCGGTACGACTGTTAAAGTTGCCGTCGTGCATACCTTGAAAGCAGCCAAGGCAATGATGGAACGCATTAAAGCAGGAGAAGCCGACTATCACTTCATTGAGGTGATGGCCTGTCCCGGTGGCTGTATCGGAGGAGGCGGACAGCCTATCCCTGTTAATCCTGTCATACGCAAGGCCAGAAGGGAAGCACTGTTTGCTTGCGACCAGGCCTGTGAATTTAGGAAATCGCATGAAAATCCCGATATTATAGAGCTTTATTCCTCCTGGCTGGGTAAGCCGCTTAGTGAAAAGTCACATCATTTACTGCATACGCACTACACTCCGCAAAAAAGAATTTAATATAAAATATAGAATTTACAAAATCTCCATATCGATACTTCGATATGGAGATTTTGTGTAAAGTGTAAAGAAAAGGCTTGCAAGTTTACAGTTTAACTGTTAGTATGTTAGAGTACTCTGTAGTGAGGATTGGCCGACAGAAAAATTAACGATTTTATTTAAGATCGTTCGAAAAATCTTGTTTGTAAAAAGAGGTTTTTTTCAAAACGTGTCGAATCATAATTGCTGTGAGTGTGAAAAAAGGTCATAGTCTGATTGTTTTGCAGACGGTATATATTGGAAACATTGGCATTGAGGCGGACGGACAAAAAAGGGCCAGGCTCTCAATTGGAAGTTTGCGTTTTCTCTAATGGTAGTTCGTAATCCGGTTCTGACAGACTTGGAATTTAGCGAACTGGCACTTGGCTGTGTTTTGTTATTAATATTGATTTAATATGTGGATTGATAAGAATGGGCAAAACTCCTAGGTGTCTTTTTTTATGGGTAAAATCTTATTTTTAACTAAGAAATCAACTCTTTGACGAAACTTTTTAGTTAATAATAAGTGAATTTTTACTAGCAGGGCTTGTCTCTGCAGGCGCAAGCCAGATTTTTCTCATTATAAGGAGGAAGGTAAACATGATTGACATTAAAGACCGCGTGTATTGCGAAGCAGCAATGGCCAAAGTAACCACTGCTGAAGCAGCAGCCGCACTCATCAAAGACGGGATGAACATTGGTACCAGCGGATTTACTCCCTGCGGCTACCCAAAGGCAGTTCCTTTGGCGTTGGCTGAAAGAGCAAAAACAGAACCTCTTCAAATCAACCTTTGGACCGGCGCTTCCGTAGGACCTGAAATTGACCAGGCATTAACAACTGCTGGCGTTGTTGCCAGACGTTTGCCGTATCAAACAAACAACGATTTACGTAAAGCTATCAACAGCGGCAAAGTAAAATATACAGACATTCATCTGAGCCATGTTGCTCAAATGGCACGTTATGGTTTCTTCTATGGCAATAATGATGTTGATATTGCTATCGTCGAAGCTTGCGTCATTAAAGATCTTGGCAATGGCATGATTGGTATTGTCCCGACAACTTCCATGGGTAACAGTTCCTCTTTTGTTCAGAGCGCTAAACAAGTTATTATTGAAGTAAATACCAGCCAACCGGCTGCTCTTGAAGGAATGCATGATTCCTATGTTCCATTGGATCCCCCGAATCGTAAACCAATTCCGCTTGAAAAAGTCGAAGACCGTATCGGTACTCCTTATATTCCTTGCGAACTGAGCAAAGTTGCTGCTATAGTCCCTTGCGATATTACCGACAAAGTACGTCCTTTGGGCGAAATTGATGACGAAGCTAAAGCAATGGGCGCTCATCTCGTAGAGTTCTTCAAAAATGAAGTTGCTGCGGGCCGTCTGCCAGCTAATCTGCTTCCTTTGCAATCGGGCGTTGGTTCCGTAGCAAACGCTGTTATCAACGGCTTGGTGCATTCTGATTTCACCAACCTCACAGTTTTCACTGAAGTTGTTCAGGATGGTATGTTTGATTTGATTGATGCCGGCAAACTTCGTGCTTGCTCAGGAACATCTTTGAGCCCTTCACCTGAATGCCTCAAGAAATTCTATGACAATGTAGAAAAATACAAAAAATACATCATTCTTCGTCCGCAGGAAATTTCCAACAACCCTGAATTGGCTCGCCGTTTAGGTGTAATTGCAATGAATACTGCTATTGAAGTTGATATTTATGGTAATGTTAACTCCACTCATATTGCTGGCACTAAGATCATGAATGGTATCGGCGGTTCCGGTGACTATGCCCGTAATGGCTTGTTAACCGTATTCTTTACTAATTCCGTAGCTAAAGGCGGCGCAATTTCTTCTGTCGTTCCTTTCTGCTCCCATATTGACCATACTGAGCACGATGTTGATGTTATCGTGTGCGAACGCGGCGTAGCTGACCTTCGCGGTCTTTCTCCGAAAGAACGTGCACTTGTTATTATTGACAAGATTGCTAACCCGAAATACCAACCGATTCTTATGGATTATTTCGAAAGAGCGTGCCAAGAATGCGGCAATTGCCAAACTCCGCACATCCTTTCCGAAGCACTTTCCTTCCATGATCGTTTCGTAAAAACAGGAACAATGGAAAAATAAGCTTTAAAGCTAAACGTTTGATTTTGCTTTAATGGCGTGCCGGCGTGGTGGTCGCGCGGGCACGCCTTAAGACAATCGCTCAGGCGATTGTGATAGTA
The DNA here is from genome assembly GCA_009930275.1 of Negativicutes bacterium. The sequence goes on along the minus strand of RZYP01000026.1, from coordinate 15,569 downwards.
TCAGCGGGAACGCCCTAGGGCTTCTCATACATCTCGTCAGCAGACGAGGAAACTCTCATTCCATATGATGGTTCGTCCAAACCAAAATATGAATAGTAAAATTTTAAGGAGGATTTGAGAATGGCAAATGAAACACTGAAAGCCGGGTTTGAAGCTTACACTGCAGGTGTAGCAAAAACATTAGAAAAAAACCCAGAGCGCGGCAACCTGGAGCCAAACAGGCTCTACACCCCTCTTGATGTAGAAGGGTTCGATTATGAAAAAGACCTTGGATTCCCTGGTCAATATCCGTTTACCCGTGGTGTACAACCTACAATGTATCGTGGTCGTTTCTGGACCATGCGTATGTATGCTGGTTTCTCCACTGCTGAAGAGTCCAACAAACGTTATCGTTATCTGTTGGCTAACGGCGGTAGCGGTCTTTCCTGCGCATTTGACTTACCGACCCAAATCGGCTATGATTCCACCGATGCAATGGCTGAAGGCGAAGTTGGTAAAGTTGGCGTAGCAATCGACTCCCTTGCTGATATGGAAATTCTTTTCGATCAAATCGATTTGTCCAAAGTTTCCACTTCCATGACTATCAATGCTCCAGCATCCGTACTTCTTTGCATGTACATTGCTGTTGCTGAAAAACAAGGCGTATCCGCTGACAAACTTCGTGGTACTATCCAAAACGATATTCTTAAAGAATATGCTGCTCGTGGTACCTATATATTCCCTCCAAAACCATCCATGCGTTTGATCACCAATATTTTCGAATATTGCGCTAAAAACGTTCCATTGTGGAATACAATCTCCATTTCCGGTTACCACATTCGTGAAGCTGGTTCCACTGCTTCCCAAGAAATCGCATTCACCATTGCTGACGGTATCGCTTATGTAGAAGCTGCTATCAAAGCTGGCATGGACGTCGATGACTTCGCAGGCCGTTTGTCCTTCTTCTGGAATGCACATAACAACGTACTCGAAGAAGTTGCTAAATTCCGCGCTTCCCGTCGTGTATGGGCTAAAGTTATGAAAGAAAGATTTGGCGCTAAAAAAGCTAAATCCCAAATGCTTCGCGTACATACCCAAACTGCAGGTTCCATGCTGACTGCTCAACAACCGAACAACAACATCGTTCGTGTTGCTTTGCAAACTGCTGCTGCTGTAATGGGCGGTACTCAATCCTTGCACACTAACTCCAAAGACGAAGCACTTGCTTTGCCGACTACTGAATCCGTAACTATCGCACTTCGTACACAACAAATCGTTGCTTACGAAAGCGGTTTAGCTGATACAGTTGACCCATTGGGCGGTTCCTATTATGTAGAAGCTTTGACCAACAAGATCGAAGCTGAAGCTTGGGATTACATTAAGAAAATTGATGAAATTGGTGGCGCTCCTGAAGCTATCGCTAAAGGCTACATCCAAAAAGAAATCCAAGATTCCGCTTACAAATGGCAAATGGATATTGAAAAAGGCAATAAAATCATTGTTGGCGTTAACAAATTCCAACAAGAAGAAGAAGCACCGAAAAACTTGCTTCGCGTAGATGGTTCTGTTGGCGAATTGCAAGCTAAGAAAATTGCTGCATTAAAAGCTAAACGCGATAACGCTAAAGTTGCTGAGACTTTGGCTACATTGAAAGCAGCTTGCGCTGATGACTCCATCAACTTGATGCCTTTGATTCTTGATGCAGTTCATGCATATGCTACTGAAGGCGAAATCTGCGGCGTTATGAGAGAAGTATTCGGCGAATACAAATCTAACGTAGCACTGTAAGCGAAACAATTAGGGAGGGAAAATAATGGATAAACGTATTAGAGTTTTAGTAGCAAAACCAGGTCTTGATGGTCATGACCGTGGTGCTAAAGTTGTTGCTCGTGCATTGCGCGACGCTGGATTCGAAGTAATTTACACCGGTATTCGTTTAACTCCGGAACAAATCGCTGAATCCGCATTACAAGAGGACGTAAATGTTGTTGCTTTGAGCTTGCTTTCCGGCGCTCACAACACTTTGTTCCCAAAAGTAGTTGAATTATTGAAAGCTAAAGGCATGACCGAGGTATTGACTATCGGCGGCGGCGTTATTCCTGATTCAGACATTCCTGGCCTTAAAGCTGCAGGCGTATCTGAAGTATTTACTCCGGGAACTCCGACCAGCGCAATCGTTGAATACATCAACGCTAACGTAAAATAAGAGGTAACTTAAAAATCAGATAGCCGGGATAAATCCCCGGCTATCTCCTATGATTATTCTAGAACCTCAACAAGGCGGTGTGCTCATTTGAATATTGTTGAAGGCGTATTAAATCACTCCCGTTTAGCACTATCAAAAGCTATTACGGCTGTGGAAAATGAATATGATGAAGCTGTCAGCATTATGACACAGATTTATCCTCATACAGGTAATGCTTACGTCATTGGTATTACTGGACCACCTGGTGCTGGTAAAAGTACATTAACAGATAAATTGGCCAAAGAATACCGTAAGCGTGGCAAGACCATTGGTATTGTCGCAATTGACCCGACCAGTCCTTACTCTGGCGGAGCTATTCTTGGCGATCGTATCAGAATGATGGACCTGATTGCTGACGAGGGTATTTTCGTTCGTAGTATGGCTACGCGCGGAAGCCTGGGCGGCCTGTCTCAAAAATCAGGCGATGCAGTAAAATTAATGGATGCTTATGGCATTGACGTTATAATCGTAGAAACTGTAGGGGTAGGACAGTCCGAGGTAGATATAGTCAAAACTGCCGACACAACAATGGTTGTCGTTGTTCCGGGTCTCGGTGACGATATCCAAGCTATTAAAGCCGGTATTCTTGAAATTGGCGACCTTTTCACCATTAACAAGGCCGACCGTGAAGGCGTTGATAAACTGAATATCGAAATCGAAATGATGCTGGAGTTAAACCAAGAGAATGTTGAATGGCGACCACCAATCAACCGTACTGTCGCAAGCAAGGACGAGGGAATTCAAGAAGTTGTTGATTCTATTGAAGAACACAAAAAATTCCTTTTCCAAACTGGCAAGATCGAGAAGATTCGTGCGAACCGTATAAAAACAGAGGTTACGGCTATGGTTAACGATAGATTAAGCCGTTACGTCGATAAAAAGGTTGTAGCTACCGAAGAATTTGCCAATACAATACTCAAATTGCAAAATCGCGAGATTGACCCGTACTCGGTAGTAGATAAAATTGTTGATAGTGTTCTTAAGTAACATTATTAAATAGCATTATATTTCTAAGGAGGAGATTTACATGTTTAAATGTATCTGTGTTGACCACATTGGCATTGCCTGCAAAGATTTGGATGTATCCAAAAAATTCTACACTGAGGTTCTTGGCTTGACCTGCACTGGTGAAGAAACAGTTGAAGAACAAAAAGTTAAAACTGTTTTCATTCCTTGCGGCGAAACTCTATTCGAGCTTTTAGTTGCAACCTCTCCAGAAAGCCCAATCGCTAAATACATTGAGAAAAACGGCCAAGGGATCCAACACGTTGCAGTTCGCGTTGACGATATCGAAGCTGCTATCGCTGATGTACAAGCAAGAGGCGCTGCAATGATTGATAAAGCTCCGCGTGGCGGCGCTGGCGGAATGGACATTGCTTTCGTTCATCCGAAATCTGTTGGTATTCTTCTTGAACTCTGCGCTCCTCATAAATAATTTTAGTTATTTATATTAAGCGCAATATTCATTTGTCTCTAAGGAGACATTAAGGTTGGCTACACCCACAATGTGGTGTAAATAAATTAGCTTACCCAATTTAGACGGAGGTGTAATGATTTGTCTACTCAAGCAAGAATTGAGAAAATGATCAAAAAATCCGAAAAGATCATGGCAGCCGGCGGCGAAAAACGTGTTGCTAAACAACACGAAAGCGGCAAACTGACTGCACGCGAAAGGATCGCATTGCTCCTTGATGAAGGCAGCTTTGTTGAACTTGATCGCTTCGTGCAACACCGTTGCACAAATTTCGGTATGGAGAAAAAAGAACTTCCTGGTGAAGGCGTAACCACTGGTTATGGTACAGTTGACGGCCGTTTAGTTTATGTGTTCGCACAAGACTTCACTGTTGAAGGCGGTTCCCTTGGTGAAATGCATGCAGCTAAAATCGTAAAAGTACAACGTTTGTCACTCAAAATGGGTGCTCCTCTCGTTGGCCTGAATGATTCCGGCGGCGCTCGTATCCAAGAAGCTATTGACGCCCTTTCAGGTTACGGCAAGATCTTCTTTGAAAACACTATTGCTTCCGGCGTAGTTCCACAGATTTCCGCAATCATGGGACCATCTGCAGGCGGCGCAGTTTATTCTCCAGCTATTACAGACTTCATCTACATGGTAAAGAACACTGCTAAAATGTTCATTACCGGTCCTGCAGTTGTTAAATCTGTTACCGGTGAAGAAGTTACCCAAGAAGCACTCGGCGGCGCTATGACTCATAACTCCGTTTCCGGTGTTGCGCACTTCGCAGCTGAGAACGATGAAGACTGCTTGCAACAAATTCGTTACCTTCTGAGCTTCCTTCCTTCCAATAACATGGAGCCTGCTCAAATCGTTGAAACTGGCGACGATCCGATGAGGACTGACGAAGCACTGAACAGCCTTATTCCCGATAACTCCAATGCACCTTATGACATGAAAGATGTCATTAAGAGCATTGTTGACAACGGCGAATTCTATGAATCACAACAATATTATGCAACTAATATTATTACCTGCTTCGCACGCATGGACGGACAAACTGTAGGTATCATTGCTAACCAACCAAAAGTAATGGCTGGTTGCCTCGATATCAACTGTTCCGATAAAGCTGCCCGCTTCATTCGCTTCTGCGACGCTTTCAATATTCCTTTGCTGAACCTTGTTGACGTTCCTGGCTTCCTGCCTGGCACCAACCAAGAATACGGCGGCATCATCCGTCACGGCGCAAAAATGCTTTATGCATACTCCGAAGCAACTGTTCCTAAGATTACTTTGGTTACTCGTAAAGCTTACGGCGGTTCTTATTTGGCAATGTGCTCTCAGGATCTTGGCGCTGACCAAGTTATTGCTTGGCCGACTGCTGAAATCGCAGTTATGGGACCTGCAGGCGCTGCTAACATTATCTTTAAGAACGATGCGGACGTAAAAGCTAAGACTGACGAATATATCGAAAACTTTGCAACTCCTTACCAAGCTGCTATCCGCGGTATGGTTGACATGGTTATCGAACCTAAAGACAGCCGTCCTACCGTCATTAATGCCTTGCATATGCTTGAATCCAAGCGCGAAACCCGCCCGGCAAAACGCCACGGCAATATTCCGCTCTAATTCTCGGCATTATTCGATGGAACTTCATTAAAATTCTGAACGTGAGGTGAATTAAATGGGACCAACAACAACTAACCCTTGGTTAATTGCTCTTATCAATATGACCATCGTTTTTGCGGTTTTGGCTGCATTGGGCGGTATCATGACTGTAATTAAAGCAATCGACCCAACTCAAAAAAAAACTGTTAAACCCGTAGCTCCTGCTGCAGCGCCTAAAGCCGCTGCTCCTGCACCGGTCGCTGCTCCAAAAGATGACGCGGCAGTAATTGCTGTAATCGCAGCTGCTATTGCGGCTTACGGTTATTCCAGCTCACAAATTGCCAGCATTCGTCGTATGCCGGCCGCTGGCTGGGCACAAAATGCTCGTATTGAGTCTATCAGTGCTCGCAAAGAATGCTTCTAATTTTCACTAAACCTAAATCAACTATTTTTAAGGGGGATTTTTATCAATGAAAAAGTTCAACATTACCGTTAATGGCTCTGCTTATGAAGTAGAAGTTGAAGAAGTAGGCGGTGCTGTTAGCGCTGCTCCTAAAGCTGCTCCGGCTCCTAAAGCTGCTCCAGCTCCAGTTGCTGCTCCGGCTCCTAAAGCTGCTCCAGCTCCAGCTCCAGCTGCTGCTGCTCCTGTTGCTGCAGGTGCAACTGCAATCAACGCTCCAATGCCTGGTAAAGTATTGTCTGTAGCTGTTAAAGTTGGCGACGCTGTTAAAGCTGGCGACGTTCTCATGATTCTTGAAGCTATGAAAATGCAAAACGAAATTATGGCTCCTGCAGACGGCACTGTTTCTGAAGTTCGTGTCAGCGCTGGCCAAAACGTCAACACCGGAGACCCGATGATCGTTCTTTAATCGGGAATCGTGTAGACAGAAAGCAGTTCCCAAAGTTCGCGTAAGCGCTCTTCAAAATGTTGCATTTTGCGACCCGATGACCGTTCTCTAGTCGGACTTGTTTGGCTGACGAGTGTTTTGAAAGAGCCTAAGCAGAGCTTTCCACTATTTATATTATTTTAGGAGGCTATTAAATGGACGCTTTTATTGTTGCTTTACAAGCAATATGGAATGATAGCGGCTTTGCGGCATTTACCATGGGTAACGCCATCATGCTTCTCGTTGGCTGCATTCTCTTATATATGGCTATTGGTAAAGGCTTTGAACCGCTCTTGCTCTCTCCGATTGCTTTTGGTTGCCTTTTGGCTAATATTCCTAAGACTGGGTTCGAGACTGACCCCGGCGTTATGCAGGTAATACTTTTTGGTATCCACCACGAAATATTCCCTCCATTGATTTTTCTGGGTGTCGGCGCGATGACGGACTTCGGACCGTTGATTGCTAATCCTAAGACACTGCTTTTGGGTGCTGCTGCACAGGGTGGCGTATTTATTTCCTTGTTGGGTGCTATGTTCTTGGGCTTCACTGTTCAAGAAGCTGCAGCTATCGGCATCATCGGTGGTGCTGACGGCCCGACTGCGATTTACCTCGCTGCTAAAATGGCTCCGAACCTTCTCGGTGCTATTGCTGTTGCCGCTTACTCTTACATGTCTTTGGTTCCTTTGATTCAACCGCCGATCATGAAACTTATGACCAGCGAAGCAGACCGCAAAATTGTTATGGAACAATTGCGTCCTGTTACCAAGTTTGAAAAGCTTGTTTTCCCTGTTGTAACTACAATCGTTATCAGCTTGTTGTTGCCGCCGGTTACCGCTCTTATCGGTATGCTGATGCTGGGCAACCTGTTCAAAGAAGCTGGCTGTCTGGACCGTCTTTCTGATACCGCGCAAAATGCATTAATGAATATCGTAACCATCATGCTCGCAACCGGTACTGGCTTGACAATGAATGCTGAAAGCTTCCTGAACTATCAAACAATCCTGATTATTGGTCTTGGTCTTGTTGCATTTGCTGCAGGTACCGCACTTGGTGTTATGTTCGGACAAATCATGAAAGTCATGACAGGCGGCAAAATCAATCCTTTGATTGGTTCTGCAGGTGTATCGGCTGTGCCGATGGCTGCCCGTGTTTCTCAGATTGTCGGACAGAAAGCTAATCCGTCTAATTTCCTTTTGATGCATGCTATGGGTCCTAACGTTGCCGGCGTTATCGGCACCGCTGTTGCGGCTGGCGCTATGCTTGCCATGATTGGACCAGTAGCTAAATAATTCTGCTGAACTTATAATGGTGTTTCATCGTGGTTGCTGCGCTTGCCGCAGTAACCACGTGATTACCCGATGTTAATTGATCAGCAGGGTTAGCAGGCTCTATAAGGATATATTGAGTTCAGATCCTCTGATTGATTCAACATAAATTTTGCCCACAAAAAAAGGAGGATGAATTATGACACCTGCAGTAAAATGTCTTATCATGTTGGCTGTTATCGCACTATTCTTTGTTACTGAAATGATCCCTTTGGCTGTTACAGCTATGGGCGGCGCAATCGCCAGCGGTCTTCTCGGTTTTATTCCTATTAAGACTGTTTTTTCCGGTCTCTCTAATTCTACAGTTGTATTGTTTGCCGGTATGTTTGTTGTCGGCGCAGCTATGTTCCACACCGGACTCGCACAAAAGATTGGTGCCGGCGTTGTAAAAATCTCAGGTACTGGCGAAAACAGATTGATGTTCGGTATTATGCTTATTGCCGCAGCGCTTTCCGCCGTACTCTCTAACACTGGTACTTCTGCTTGCTTGCTGCCGGTTGTTCTTGGTATCTGCGCAGCTGCAAAAATTCCTGCTTCCCGTCAATTAATGCCTTTGGCTTTTGCCGCTGGCCTTGGCGGTACCATTACTATGGTTGGTACTCCTCCGAATATTATTGCTAACGGTGCTTTGCAGGCTGCTGGCATTCAAAGTTCCTTTGGTTTCTTTGAATATGCTAAAGCTGGTATTCCTCTTACCATTGCTGGTATTCTTTACATGATGTTTATTGGTAAACATTTATTACCTAAGGTAGAGCTTGCTGCTGACCAGGAGATTGAACAAGAAATTGAAGCTTCAGCTACAAGCGCTAGCAAACAATATATTGCAGCAGGAATTCTTATTGTTGTTGTTCTTGTTATGGCTATGAACTTCAAATGGATAACTCTTGAAATGGCAGCTATCATCGGCGCTATTGTTGCTGTTTTGACTGGCTGCTTGACTGAAAAACAAGCTTATCAATCTATTGACTGGGTTACCATCTTCTTGTTTGCCGGCATGATGCCTGTTTCCAAGGCTATGGATGTAACAGGAGCTGGCAAGTTGATTGCTCAATGGACAGTTGGTTTCATGGGTGGTACTCCTTCACCGTTGCTTGTTACTGCAATTCTGTTCATTCTGTCAGTTACCTTGACGCAGTTCATGTCTAACACAGCTTCCGCTGCGTTGTTGTGCCCAATCGGTATTGCAATTTCCAAACAATTGGGTGCTGATCCTAAAGCTGTTTTGATGGCTATTGCTATGGCTGCTTCTTGCGCATTTGCTACTCCTGTAGGTACACCGCCTAACACTTTGGTTCTTGGACCTGGCGGATACAAATTCATGGATTACGTGAAGGCTGGTACTGGTCTTGTTATTGTATCCTTCATCGTTTGTATCATCGTCATTCCAATTGCTTGGCCGTTCTTCCCAGGTAAATAATATTACTGTTTTAGTTAAATAAAATAGTGGTGAAATTAAGGAGCTGTCTTTTAACAGGTTTAAATCTGTTTTGGCAGCTCCTTATTTTTAACTGCATTAACAGTCACGAATGCTTCCATTGCAAAATCTTTTAGTTGGGATTTACCAAGAGACTGTATCAATCTGCTTTGTAATTTGCTATAATAGTATAAAAGTTGTTTGTCAGCAATATAGCCTATGTGCATCTTTTAATTTTGATTCGTATAGGCCTTTTTATTTGCACTATATATGCGGAGGGATTATTGGGTGGAGATTTATAGAGAAGAATCTTCTGTCAGTTCGGAGAGAAGATTGTATATGTTTGGCGCATTGTTTTTGATTGCGGTTTCTTTTTTTTATGAGGGTTATAATACTTTTGCTTTAGGGAAACCCAATATCCTAGGATGGGGTTACAGTATTCTTTTTTTGGGTCTTTGGTTTTGGCGGTGCCTTTTCAAGTATACATATATTCTGACGGAAAACGAGTTTAAAATTGTTAGTCATGGCTTTGGATACAAACGGACTTATGTTGTTAACCTCGACGATACAGAGAGTTTTACTAATCAATATGTCCGCAGTTTCTTCAAAAAGACGAAAATCACCCATTATATCCACCGCTTTTCTTCTGTGGATCCTCATCCACAACGCTTGTTGGTTTTCAGGGAGAAAAAGCATCTTGCTGCGGTAATATTCAAAGGGAGCGATCGTTTTATGCGCGAGCTTCGAAAACTCATGCCAGGTAAATTTTTGAATTTTTCCTGAGTTTAGAAATAAATAAAAAAAAATATTTGTCCAGATTGCAGGAGGTGTAATTTTATGGTAGAAGTTAGCAGTGTAGAAACAACCAGTAGAATTTTGCAAGTTTTCTTTGTATCCTTTGCGTATATTTTTGCTATTGCCAAAGCCATAGGTACGGAGAACAAAATGAAATGGTTTAAGCGCCGTACGAAGCAAACCTTTTTTAACAGAAAAGGATTTTTAGGAGAATACATTAACTTTGGTTACCCCATATGCTGGCAAGGAGTCTTGGTTTTCTTTGCAATCTATGGAGTAATTTTCGGTATTGGTTATTTTTACGTATTTGCATATTAAGCATAGTTGATCCGGAGGAGTTGAGATCGTGCCTGAAATTAAAGGCGTAATTTTAGAGCGCAAGGGCGAGAGGGCAAAAGTTAAAATAGACCAGATAAATAGTGAAACGAAAAACCTGCCTAAGTATATGGATTGCTGGAATAAGATTGACGCCAAAGTGGGTATGATGGTGGAAATCGAAATGCAGGAACTTGACAAAAAGAAAGCGCAGAAGATTATTTATAGTTTGCCTGTACTTTTTGCTCTGGCTGGAGCATCCTTCGGCAAAGTTATCGCTGCCTATTTTGCCTGGGATACTATTTATACAATTGCCGGCAGTACGCTTATTTGGCTATACATGGGTACTACCTATACAGGCATATTTCGTAGGGATGCTGTAAGAAAAGGCCAGCAACCGGTTATAGTTAACATTATTTATTAATGATTGGTTAAGAACTTTTATATTTTCTTCGATCATATCTAAAAAAGTTTAATTACATATGATTTTGCAAGACTTTGCTGAGATGGGCGATAATTATCGACGGTGCATGGTTCTATGGTATTTAACAAAAGAGGGGGTGTCTTCTTAACAGCAATCCAAAGGTAAGCGTTTAAGCAACACCAATTATTGGGGCTTACTGATCAATTTGCCATCCTGTCTACTTTCGAATAATATCATCACATGCAGGTTCATACAACAGAAATCCACAAACAAGCGACCAGCGTGCATTTTAGCAGTAAGGTCCAAAATCCTTCAACATATTTATTTCATCTCAGCCAGTGAAAATTATTACTTTGTATTAAGAAATGAAGACGCGTTAGTTATATAGTGCACATAATTTAATATAAGTAAGGAGAAGCGATTACCATGGATATTTCAACAGCTGCTTTGATGTCAATTATTGCCTTAGTAGTCTTGGTCGCGATTAGCTGTGTTAAGGATGACTTGCATGTTGGCTTTTTGGGGATAGGGTTTGCTATCCTGGTCGGAGGCATTTGGGCTAACCTGACCGGCTCCAAAGTTATGGGTTCTTTCCCGCTTTCACTATTTATGATTTTGGTCGGAGTAACTTTCTTGTTCGGTATGGCTCAGTCAAATGGGACCATGGAAAAACTTACGGCCTATTCGGTTCGTTTGTGCAAAGGAAATACTGCACTTATTCCTCTTATTATTTTCGTTTTAACTACCTTTATCACGACGATCGGACCTGGTAACATTGCTGGTTGCGCCTTAATGGCACCTGTGGCCATGGCTATTGCTACCCGCGTTAATATGCCGGCATTCCTGATGACCTTGATTGTCGTCGGCGCAGCAAACGGCGCTGCCTTTTCACCCTTTGCACCAACCGGTATTATTTCTAACGGGATTATTGCCAAGATAGCCCCCGCACTCGCAATTCCACCGGAATCATTAAACTGGCTGGCGTGGAAGATCCACTTTAACGCCGAGGTTGCGCAAACCTTTGTAAATATTGGCGGTTTCTTTGTAATGGGCGGCTTGGCTTGGATCAAAAATCAAAAAGGCAATACACTTAATATCGACGAATTAGCTCCGAAACCTGAACCCTTCAACAGGTCTCAGCTGTTAACGCTTGGTATGATAGCGCTTTTGATACTTTTAGTTGTTATTCCCGGTTTACCTGGAATAAAGGGTACACTGCCAAAGACTTTTACCAACATGCTTTCTAATGTCGGTTCGATTTCCTTTGTTCTCTCTTGTATATTGATGCTTACGGGCGCAGGAGACAGCAAGGCTGCTATTAAAGTAATGCCGTGGGGCGTTATCATGATGGTTTGTGGCGTGTCTGTCTTGATTGACGTTATGGATAAAGCAGGCGGCTTGAATTTTTTGGTCAAAATTATGGCCTCCGTTTCCGGACCGGTTACCATTAATTTCTGGGTAAGTTTCGTCCCGGCCGTTATATCAGCATATTCCAGCTCTTCGGGCGTTGTTATGCCGATGTTCCTGCCGATGGTGCCAGGCCTTGTCGAGCTGACTAAGGGCGATCCTATTGCAATTATCACGTCCATCAACGTAGGTGCTCACTTGGTTGATACGTCGCCATTATCTACATTAGGTGCTCTGTGTATAGCATCGGCGGGCGATCATGAAGATAAGGGCAAGCTTTTCCGCAAATTGTTGCTTTGGGGCCTGGCGATGTCCGTTGTTTCGGGTGTGGTTTGCTACTTCTTCTTTGGCGTCTTAGGGCTGTAATAAAAAATTGAATGTTTTGATGCTCTGCAAGGTTAATCCTTGCAGAGCGTTGTGCTATATTGATACTATCACATTTTATTTAGTGGGCGTTTTAGTCTCAACAATATATTTCAATCAATAATTGGAGGTGCTTTACATGAAACCATTGGAAAAACTTATTGTACTTGATTTAACACGTGTTTTGGCAGGACCATACTCTGCAATGATGATGGGCGATTTTGGTGCCGATATTATCAAGATTGAGCAACCCGAAGTTGGCGATGATTCTCGCGCCTACGGTCCATTTATCGGGAAAGAAAGCGCCTATTTCATGAGTCTTAACCGTAACAAAAAATCAATGACTCTTAATTTCAAAGAGCCGGCTGCCAAAGAATTGTTTAAAAAAATGGTAGCGAAAGCCGACATAGTATTGGAAAATTATCGCCCTGGAACGATGGAAGGCTTCGGTCTTGGTTATGAAGTACTTAAGGAAATTAACCCTGGATTAATATATGCAGCATGTTCGGGCTTTGGAGCTACAGGCCCATACGCTCAGAAACCAGCTTATGATGTTATTGTTCAGGCTATGGGCGGTATTATGAGCATCACTGGTCCGGAAGGCGGAGAGCCGACAAGACCGGGTGCATCGATTGGCGATATTATTGCCGGACTTTTTACAACCATTGGTGTGACGATGGCGCTTTACCATCGCGCTATGACGGGTGAAGGGCAAAAAATAGATGTTGCTATGCTTGACTGCCAAGTAGCAGTGCTTGAGAACGCCATCAGCCGCTATTTTGTAAACGGAGTTGCACCGGGGCCAATCGGTAACCGTCATCCATCAATTACACCATTTGAAACGTTTAGCGCTAAAGATGGTTATCTTATTGTCGGAGCTGGCAACGACCGCATCTGGGTAAAACTTTGCAATTTGCTCGGCAAGGATGAACTGATAACCGATCCTCGTTTTATAACGAACGCGGACAGAACTAAGAACCATGTACCGCTGAAGGTTATTTTGGACGAAGAATTGAAGAAAAAGACTATTGATGAGTGGATGACTTTGTTGGAAGAGGCGCGCATTCCATGTGCTCCGATCAATACCATCGACAAGGTCGTAACAGACCCGCAGATTTTGGCCCGTGAAATGATTGTCGAAATTGAACATCCTGTAGCCGGTAAGATGCATATTCCTGGAGTGCCAATCAAAATGTCTGCAACTCCGGGCGCTATTGATACACCGGCACCGCTTCTCGGCCAACATACGGACGAAATTCTTAAAGAATTTGGCCTAAGTCAAGAAGAAATCGAAGATTTGCGCACGAAAAAGGCTATTTGATGTTTAATTAGCGTAAAAGGGATTAGCGGATACTCCGCTAATCCCTTTTAAAGTTTTAAATATAATAGCAGTTTTACTTTCTAATAGATTTATTACTGCAGATAATCCAATTGTTATTTAGTGGGTTATTGGATGACCTGGCATTTTACAGTTTTGTCATACAATTCTCTTACATATTGGTATTAATACTTAGATAAATTTGGTATAATATATATTGGCTTATTGGGCAATTGACTAAATATGAGGGCAAAAAAAGGTGTAATGGGGGGATCAGGGTGTTACGTCGCAAAAGGGGCATAGTTTTCTTTTTGTTTATTGTCACTGGCGCTATTGTGGGCGGCTTGGTTGGAGATATACTGCAAACTACGCAGTTCTTTGGAGAAAGCACGAAATTTTTGGTGCAAAAATATGAAGTTTTTACTGTTCCACCTTCAACTCTTGATTTCTATGTTATGAAAATTACTGCCGGCTTTGACTTCAGACCTAATCTTGTCAGTATTTTGGGCATGATGATCGCACTATTTCTATTTGACCGTATTTAGCCGCTAAGAGAATTGGGAGATGAAAGTTATGCGTTTTGTTTTGGCGTCCGCGTCTCCGCGCAGGCTGACGCTGTTAGCTCAAATCGGTATTCTGGCCGATGTCCGACCAAGTAATTTTAACGAAGTCGAGGGCAATAATATCTCTGCAGAGCTAATGGTAAGAACAAATGCGCTGGGCAAAGGCCGCGATATTTTGTCAGAGTGTGCGAAGGATGATATTATAATTGCCGCTGACACGGTAGTTGTCTTAGATAATAAAGTGATAGGCAAACCACGTGACGAGGAAGATGCGAAAAGAATGCTTATCACCTTGTCGGGCAGAGAGCACAAAGTTATTACGGGCGTTGCGGTTTTTCACCAAGGGAGAGAACTTATCGAAACGGTGACTACTGCTGTGCGTTTCCGGCAGTTAGCTCCAGACGAAATTGATGCCTACATTTCGACAGGTGAGCCTTTGGATAAGGCTGGTGCCTATGGAATTCAAGGCTACGGTGCCCTTTTTGTTGAAGCCATAGAGGGCTGCTATAATAATGTTGTTGGTTTGCCTTTGGCTAGGCTCTACCAAATGCTGGCGCAGATGGAAGTGAAGTTGTTTTGACAACGTATCACATGAAAGAACTGCCTCCGGCAGACAGGCCAAGGGAAAAAATGATTAATAACGGTGCCTCTGTCTTGACCGATTCGGAGCTATTGGCCATACTGATTGGTTCTGGAACCAAGGAAAAGTCGGCACTTGATATTGCCAGAGATTTGACGGTAGAAGGCGGTATGCTGAGAAATCTTGCTACAGCCCGTGATGTTAAGGAACTGGCAAAAATGAAGGGTTTGGGATTAGCTAAGGCTGCAACGATTATTGCTGCCTTGGAATTGGGTAGGCGCGTTGCGCTTGCCGAGCCACAGTCAAGAGACAGTATAACTTCCCCAGAAGACGGTGTTGCACTTTTGATGCCGCGCCTTCGCTATGAAACCAAAGAACATTTTTTGGTCGTGCTTCTCAATTCCAAAAACAAAGTTTTACAGATCGAGCAAATATCGGAGGGTTCTTTGAATTCCTCCGTTGTCCATCCCCGGGAAGTATTTATGCCTGCTGTTCTGCATCATGCAGCGGCAATTCTGGCGGCGCATAATCATCCTTCAGGTGATCCAACACCGAGCAAGGAAGATAAAGATTTAACCAAAACGTTGGCAGAAGCTGGTAAATACATGGGAATTCCGGTTCTGGATCATATAATTATTGGTGACGCATCATACTTCAGTTTTAAAGAACATAGCTATTTGTAAGGCAATTTTAAGGAGGATATTATTTATGTTTGAATTTTTGAGTTCATTATCACAAGATATGGGAATTGACTTGGGTACGGCAAATACCTTGGTCCATGTTAAAGGAAAAGGTATAGTAATAAGAGAACCTTCCGTTGTTGCGGCACAAAAAGATACGAACGAAGTTCTGGCAATCGGCTCGGAAGCTAAGAGAATGATAGGAAGGACACC
>RZYP01000157.1 GCA_009930275.1 Negativicutes bacterium | reverse complement strand
CGGAGCCGCTGTGTTAATGCAGACTGAGCCAGTCTGTTAGTGATTCAGGGCCGACATATCAATGGGCAGGACCACCAACAGAAGTTGTCAGTGGTCCCGCCGCGAGGGTATTGTGTCAGATCTTTGAGTTAATGCCCTTTCGTCTTCTCATGGAATCATCACCGTCGATGAAGATTTCATAAGAATCGTGGACAATGCGGTCCAGGATTGCGTCAGCCAACGCACCCTCGCTACCAATACGGCTGTGCCAGCCCATTGATGAGAACTGAGAGATGAAAATAGTAGATGCCTGTTTGTGCCGCGCTTCGATAATCTCGAGCAGGTCGCGTGCTTCACCCTCGTTTAGCGGCACCAACAACCATTCATCCAAAATGAGCAGGGGTATTTTCTTAAGCTGGCTCATGAATTTTTTATAAGTCCCCTGCCCGCGCGCGACAGAAATGTCATTGAGCAGTTCCGGCAAACGAATGAACTTGGTCTTGATGAAGTTGCGGCAGGCAGCAACACCTAAAGCACAGGCCATGTACGATTTACCCGCCCCGGATGCACCCAACACGATGACATTATGCTTTTCATGGATGTAGTTGCACGTTGATAATCGCATAATGAGAGACTTGTTCAGCTTTTGATCAACATGGTATTCGATGTTCTCGATGCAGGCGTTCTGGTCTGAAAATGCCGCGATCTGCAGCAAATGCGTCAGTTTGTTGTCCTTACGCTGATTCCATTCGGAGTCGACAATGAGGCCGAAGCGTTCTTCGAAAGTCAGTTCTGCAAAGGCAGAATCCATAATCTGGTGATTGAATGATTCGGCCATAGTCCGAAGTTTCATGTCCTGAAGTTTAGTGGTGGTTGTCGCATTGATCATTGCTTCGTCCTCCCATAGTAATCCGCACCGCGGACAAAGCCGTGGTCTGCAACGTTTTGATGGTTGAGTTGAACCTCTGGTTTTTCGTCAGCAACCTTGTCAAAACCTGACTTAAGGATCGTAGCGATGTTCTTGTAGCTGGGGTTGGGTGTGTAGCTCAAAGCCTTGGCGCAAGCGGCTTCCAGACGTCCCAAGGAGTATCGGTCAGCCAGCTTGAGCAAGGCCATACAGGCACGATACCCCTGTTGCTCAACTTTATGCGATGCCAAGATGGCTTGCACAACGGCTTGGGTACGGGGTCCAACATTGTTGGCCCAGTTGATGAAACGTTCCGCATTCCGTAGGATATATTGCTTGCGGTCCTCCGGCATATGCTCAATAACCGTGCTGTATTGACTGGCCATGCCGTATAGCCTGGGGTGAGAACAGATCCGGTGATTTTGATAGAAGACTTCGATGATATTTCTAGTCACCCGGACATCGACCTGATGGCGGATGTACTCGTACGGAACCGAGTAATACATTTTGTCGACGGATATGTGATAATTGAACTGCACGGTAGCGATTTTCCAGGTTGCTAGCTCGTATGAAGAAGCCGGTAAAGGTTGGAGCAAAGGTTTTTCTTCTGCCATGAAGGTGCTCAATCGACTGCCGGGTTTCTTCTGAAAATCCTTGCTGTTGAAGCTAAGCAGCTTCTCGAAAATCGCTTCGTTCAGTTCGTGTAAAGAAAAAAACTTCTCATGCCTTAGCGCCGCCAGAATCCATGTTGAAATGACGCCGACTGCGCCCTCTATGCTCGGTTTATCCTTAGGTTTGCGGACCCAAGCAAGAATGACCGCCATCTGGTAGTGCTCAGCCATTTCGTGATAAGTCCTGTTGATTTCAGAGGTATGCCAGGAAGCCTTGGTCGCACCGGTTTTAAGATTATCTGGTACTACTATCCGAGTTGTGCCACCCAAAAAGCGAAATGCATGGACATTCGCAGTGATCCAGCTTTCCAAGTTCTGAGATGGGAATGCCTCGACGTACGCGTACTGGCTGCTGGACAAAGCAGCGACAAAAACATAAGCGATGATTTTCTCGCCGGTTTCACGGTCGATGGTGTGAGCAGTTTGACCTGCCCAATCCACTTCCAACTGTTCGCCGGGCTTTCTGGAAATGTGCATCGTAGCTTTGGTGGTCGCGGCATATTTGCGGTAATAATTGCAGAACTGCGTGTATTTGAGCGGAAGTTGCTGCGTCAGGCGACACTTTTCGCAGTACTCATGCCACAGCAGAGTCAGCGTGACAATGCTTCAGGCAAGCTCGCGATGGATATGCTCGCAATCAGGGATGTTACGAGATGATAACTGCTGTTGAAGTTCTGGATAAAGACGCTCGTGCAGATCAGCATTGGTGAGTTCGCGAACCTGATCCCAGAAAAATGACTGTTGCCGGGCTCGTTCCAGCACTGTCGAAACGGTGTTTCGAGAGCAGCCGCAGCTTACGGCGATACTCCTTTGACTGATTCCTTGGCTGTGAAGCCGCAAAATCTCGCGATATTCGGTCATGTGAATGACCTCCCTGTTAATATTTACGTGCTGATGCCAGCGTCGCATACTAGCAGTCTACTGAATTACAGACAGGGCTGTTCTTGATGATTAACATGGTGGCTCTATTCGATTAACAGAGTGGCTCAATTTCATTAACACACATGCTCAAACTGCGGTAACTTATTCAACTTTCATGATTTTGCCTTGGTGTCAAGTTGGCAATGATATCATTATTTATTACGGTCTGATATAATTAACTGAAATTGCAAAATTTATACACGGAATTTTGTTTAAAGAAAGATGAGGTGGTAGTTATGGATTCTCATCCTGAACCTTTTAGTTGTTGTAACAAATCATATAATAGCTTTAGAGCCATAACTGCCATCTTGATTTAGGCATGTGGCTCTTGTTAAGGAGACCACGCATGAAAAATGTGATACTTAGTCTTGTCAAACAAGGTAAATATACCGAAGCAAGAAAAGAAATTGTCAACATAAATACAGTTGATATTGCAGAATTATTTGAAGATATTGAGCAAATAAAATTATTGATAATGTTTCGAATGCTGCCAAAGAATATGGCGTCTGATGTGTTTTCCCATCTGTCAAGTGATCTTCAAAAACGGATTATTACATCCATGACAGACAGGGAAGCTGTTAGTATTTTAGACGAACTTTTTCTCGATGATGCTATCGATCTATTAGAGGAGATGCCAGCAAACATAGTAAAGAAAATTCTGATAAACTCTAATGAAGAAACGAGAAAACTCATTAATCAATTTTTAAACTATCCCGAGGATTCTGCCGGTAGTCTTATGACCATTGAGTATGTTGACTTAGTTAAGGAAATGACAGTAAGTCAAGCTCTAAACCATATTAAAGAAACAGGGGTTGATAAGGAAACAATTGATACCTGCTATGTTTTGGACAACAATAGAATACTTGAAGGTGTCGTATCGATTAGAAAACTAATTTTAAATGATGATACAAAAGTAATAAAAGATATTATGAATACCAACGTAGTTTCTGCAAACACCCATGATGACCAAGAAGACATAGCGAGCCTGTTTAAAAAATACGACTATTATGTTATGCCTGTCGTTGATAATGAACACAGGCTGGTCGGCATAGTAACAATTGATGATATTATTGATGTAATTGACCTAGAAGTTACAGAAGATCTTCAGAAGATGGCTGCGATGCAACCATCTGAAAAAGCATACCTAAAAACAAGTGCATTGGCATTAGCAAAGCACAGATTGCCGTGGCTTCTATTATTAATGATATCCGCAGCATTTACCGGAAACATAATAAAAAGATTTGAGAGCGCCTTACAGTCGGTTATGGTTCTTGCATCGTTTATTCCAATGTTAATGGATACTGGTGGAAATGCAGGTTCCCAATCCTCTACTTTGATAATAAGAGGTTTGGCATTAGGAGACATGAGAACTAACGATATTCTTAAGGTTTTATGGAAAGAACTACGGGTAAGCTGCATTGTTGGATTAATTTTATCTTCGGTTAATTTTTTGAGAATATATTTAATTGAGAGAACTGATTTATTGGTTTCGATAACCGTTTGCTTCACTTTGTTTTTTATAGTTGTATTAGCAAAGGTTGTTGGGGGTGTATTACCCATTATAGCAAAAAAGATTAAATTAGACCCTGCTATTATGGCTGGCCCACTAATAACAACAATTGTAGATGCCGTGGCGCTTACGTTATATTTCACAACTGCTACATGGTTATTAGGAATATAAAGTTTATAATTAAGGTCCCCGGATGTGAAAAAATGAAATCGTTAAAAGATGCACACCCCCAGAGGTCTAATCGTTAAAAAATAAGCATTTAGCAGCCACAAGTTCGTGTCAAGTATCCTCCGAAAACGGCTAATCTAAAACACCAATTATTGCTACAAGGCAAAAACACAAAGCCCGAAAGCGGCTTAAATCAAGCACTTTCGGGCAAACAAAAAACCACCTGCTGACAAAATTCCTTTTATCAATAGATGGTATTTGATTTGGC
>RZYP01000156.1 GCA_009930275.1 Negativicutes bacterium | reverse complement strand
ACAGGTATATCCAACCTAAGCTCAGGGAAAGTTTTTTTAAATTTATCTTCAAACCCTTTGATGCTTTTGCTTAATGTTAGTTCGAGAATATGCTCGTTATTGCTATTCCCCATCAATTCGGTAACTGTTCCGGTTTTCACAATACGGCCGTCAACAATGAAGGCTACTCTGTCGCAAAGCCTCTGAGCATCTTCAATGTGATGCGTAGTAAGGAATATAGTTGTCCCCTTGTTCTTCAAATCCAAAATCAAATTTCTGATTTGTCTTGCACTCTCCACATCAATACCTGTAGTAAACTCGTCAATAAATAGAATTTTCGGCTCATGAATGATTCCTGCTGCAATTGTTAACTTTCGGCGCATCCCTTTAGAATAAGATCTGAACGGTCTATTGCCGGCATTTTTTAAATTAAACTGTTCCAGCAGTGCAGAGGCCCTTTTCGCCCTCTCAATCTTCGGGACACCATAAAGCGAAGCGCAAAAACAAAGGTTTTCGAACCCGTCCATATCATCGTACAAATTATTTTCATCGGGTACGATTCCCATAATTTTCTGGGCCGTCTTGATATCTGCAATACCATCTATTCCATCAATATTAATACTCCCGCCTGTTGGGCGCGATAAACCTATAAGCATGTTTATAGTAGAGGTTTTACCTGCTCCATTAGGACCAAGAAGTCCGAATATCTCGCCTTTTTTTATTCGAAAAGAGACATCTTTTACTGCTTGGAATTCACCATAAGATTTGCGCAAATTTGATACATCAACTATGTTCATTCCTGCCTACCCCTTTTCATAAACTCTTTCACCATTTCTTAATGCAACAATTATTCTTCCTTGACACAGATTTCCTTTTCAATGTTGATTAGGCTATATTTATCAGTTTTTTGTCATATGTCATTTATTTTTCATTATACCTTAAAACCGATAACAGTCAACATACCAATTTTACTGGAATTTATCATATTTACGCTATTTCCTCTTTTAAAGAAATGATATAATAAAGTTTGTAGTCAAAAAAAGAGAATTATTTTACCGGAGGCAAAAATATGAAGCAATCACCCTACCAATCAACCCTATCCGATAAAACTACACGCCAATACGACAAAGCTTTGCGTTCTATTTATGATGGTCTTTTTGAAATAAATGCTGCTGATGATACCTGCAAATTACTGTATTATTTTGACGGGAAAATTGATTCCACTGCTTATACCGGCTCCTTTTCAGCAGTTATTGGACGGCTGGCGAAAGATAAAATATACCATGCTGACCAAAACCGCTTCATCAATTTTTTTGACTTTGAAGAAATTAGCGCTCATTTCTCTTCCGGAGTTAACCGCATTGCAGCGGAATTCCGCATACTATCTGAAGACAATCAGCATTATTGGGTTTCTCTCATGCTTATTCCTTTAAGATGCAAGAATGGTGATAAAAAATACTTATGTTGTTTGACGAAATACGACAACAAAAAACAAACCGACGACTTTGCAAAGACAAACTACTATAGCATTTACGACCAGTTAACCGGTCTTCCCAGCAAGCCTGTTTTTCATAAAAAAGCAGGCGCTTTATTAGCCAATGAAATTAAACAACAATACTGCCTAATTCTTTTTGACATCGACCAATTCAAACTGGTTAATGACTTTTTCGGAGTGCATACCGGCGATCGCTTACTTTGTCATATAGCAAACTTATTAGAGACATTTTTCCAGGGTAATGCCAACAGCGTATATTGCCGTCTGGAAGCCGATCGTTTCGCAGTCTGCTGCCCTTTTTCGCCCCAAAATTACAATGCCCTTATAAGCCATATTACCGATGGGTTGAAAGACTGTCCCCTCGCTTTCGAATTATCTCCTTATTTCGGCATATATATTCCTGAAAAATTAGATTTACCGATAAACATTATGTGTGACCGTGCTATGTTGGCCCTCAAAAGCATAAAAGGACGCTTTGGCAAAAATTATGCGTTTTACGAGCCAGGGCTTCTCACTGTTTTATTGAACAAGCAAGAAATTACAAGATATATGAACCAAGGCTTACAGGAAAATCAATTTGAAATTTATCTGCAGCCAAAGGTTCATCTAATCACAAACGAAATAGTCGGCGCAGAAGCTTTAGTCAGATGGAATCATCCAACAAAGGGTTTGCTCTCACCTGCAGAATTCATCCCCATCTTTGAAGAAAATGGGTTTATAATAAAGCTGGATGCATTTGTCTGGGAGGAGGCTTGCCGCCTGTTGCACAAATGGCTTGAGGCAGGACGAAGTTCCCTTCCGATCTCAGTTAATGTTTCCCGCCTTGATTTACTGGAACCTACATTTTTTCAAACAATTACCGGCTTAATAGAAAAATACGGTATTGAACCCAGGTTGCTGAATCTCGAATTAACAGAAACAGCCTATGTGAAAAAATACGACGAAATCAAGCTCATCACAAAGAGGTTACAGGCTTATGGTTTTTCAATACATATGGATGATTTCGGCAGCGGCTATTCTGCATTGAACATGCTGCAAGACATTGCCGTAGATACCCTCAAAATTGATTTGAACTTTATGTCCGGTTTTAGAGAATCCAGCCGCAGCCGTAATATACTTTCTTCAGTTATACGCATGACTAAATGGCTAAATTTGCCGGTAATTATCGAGGGTGTAGAATCAGAAGAACAGGTCACCTTTCTGAAAGGCATGGGCTGCACGGTTGTTCAGGGGTACTATTTTTCAAAGCCTGTTCCTGTAGACAGCTTTGAAGCGACACTGCAAAATGAGCCTTATTGCAGCAACACTCCTGAAAGTAAAACCTGCTTAACTACCCAGGTGAAAATCAACTTAGAAGATTTTTGGTCGCCGACATCCTCCTTTAATATGCTTTTTGATTCTTTATCCGAGGCTTCAGCCATTTACGAATATCATGAAAATAACCTGGAACTCCTGCGTGCCAACGACACCTATTACCAACTGCTTGATATCCCCCGGGAAAACCTCTATTTTTCCGGGACGCACCTTCTACAGTACATACACGAAGATGACCGCAAAACCTTTCTCTCCCGTCTTCCTTTGAGTCAGGAAGAGGGCACTGTCGAAAATACCTTCCGCAGGATATTGCCGAATGGCAAAGAAATCCGGCTCCACACTAAAATCCATTTTTTGGCAG
This sequence comes from Negativicutes bacterium, assembly GCA_009930275.1. The sequence continues at coordinate 1,286 of RZYP01000156.1, read as the reverse complement.
GCGACTCAGAACGCTTTCTTTATTATGCTTCGATCAAAGAGCTTGCGCCGGTTACGCAATAGAAAGGATTGTATTTATGAAAAAACAAACATCTGGAGAAAAAGCTATGAATTTGGGTACAGAGAGTCCTGCCGGCCTCAAGTCCTTGCTTTTAACTTCTGACCAGAGTTTACGCAATGCCCTTTTGTCAGCGGCTCGGTCGACTTCCCTTAAGCAGTTTGGTAATAGCATCTACATTCGCGGGCTAATAGAGTTTACCAATTTTTGTAAAAACGACTGCTATTATTGCGGCATCCGGTGCAGCAATCGTAATGCATCCCGTTACCGCCTGACCAAGGAACAGATACTTTCTTGTTGTGAAAAAGGTCACCAACTCGGATTTCGTACATTTGTCCTTCAGGGAGGGGAAGACCCCTTTTTCACAGATAGCCTGATGATAGATATAATTTCTTCAATTAAGAAAACATATCCCGACTCAGCCATAACTTTGTCCATCGGCGAAAAATCTTACGAATCCTATAAAGCAATGTTTGATGCCGGCGCCGACCGTTATCTTCTGCGTCATGAAACAGCAAATCCAGGTCATTACGCCCTTTTGCATCCGGCAAAACTATCATTGGCTAATCGGCTGGAATGTCTGAAAATGCTGCGTGAAATCGGCTATCAGGTAGGCACCGGGTTCATGGTCGGTTCACCGTTTCAGACAATTGACAACATAATAGAAGACTTGCTTTTCATCAAAGAATTCAAACCGCATATGATCGGTATCGGTCCTTTCATTCCCCATCATGATACGCCCTTCCATGACAAAAATGCTGGAACACTGGAACAAACACTGCGCTTGATAGCCATCCTGCGGTTAATGCTGCCGAAAGCTCTCATTCCTGCCACCACGGCGTTAGGGACTATTGCGCCTGACGGGCGAGAACAAGGTGTCCTTGCCGGAGCAAACGTTGTCATGCCGAATCTTTCTCCAATCGAAGTTCGCGAAAACTACTCATTATATGACAATAAGTTGTGCACAAATGAAGAGTCGGCGGAAGGATTAACCCAGCTGCAAGAACGCATGCATCAAATTGGCTACAAAATAGTCGTTGACCGCGGCGACTACAAAGACTAATTTTTTTATTAAATGGGGCTTGATAATGGAAAACAAACAAAGATTAAATACTTATCGCAATTTAAACAACTGGCATAATTTTCGTCTGCGTCTTTTTGGCGAAGGCATCATTGTTGGTCTTTTATCCGGCATTGTTGTAGGTTTTTTCCGTTTCGCTCTGAACTTC
>RZYP01000155.1 GCA_009930275.1 Negativicutes bacterium | reverse complement strand
GCAGATGCAGCGGGTGTTAACGGTATTATCCTTTTGGAAGGATGCGCAGATTTGTTTTCACCTAAAGCAGTGCGCGCCACTATGGGTTCTCTTTTTCATCTGCCAATTAAGGTTGAGCAGAATAAGGAAGAATTCATAAATTGGTGCGCCGCAAGTGATTGGTCTATCTGGAGCAGCTCGCTGGAAGGCGGGGAAAGCATTTATGTCGAGAAACTGCCCGAACGCACTGCCATAGTTATGGGAAATGAAGCAGAAGGCGTTAGCAAGGAATTATTAGTGGCATCTGAAAAAAGTGTATATATTCCGATGCCGGGAAGAGCCGAGTCCCTGAATGTTGCCATTGCGACTGGGATAATTCTTTTCGAATGTGTGCGGAGAAAGCTTGTCACTAAATTATCTGGTATGATATAATTACATTTGTTAGTTAAATAGCGTTGTTGTCACTATGACGAAGAGAGTATGTCAGAAATGCGATACAGAAATTGCGGACAAGGCTGAGAGCCGCATGATACATTTGGACAGAAGTTCACTTCCGAGTGTTCTGGCTGAAGGCGATAGCTGGGTAGGCTGGACGTGGGTCGCGTTAAGACACTAGAGTACAAATTAGGGTGGTACCGCGGAAACTGGACTTTCGCCCCTTCATAGGGGCGGGAGTTTTATTTTTTTTAGGAGGATGACCATGAGAGAAAAACTGCAAGCACTTAAAGAGCAAGCATTACGCGATCTGGAGACAGTTGATTCGCTGGAATCGCTAAAAAACCTTAAAATCCACTATCTGGGGAAAAAGGGTTCTTTAACGGAAATTTTGCGTGGTATGGGTGGCCTTTCTGCAGAGGAAAGACCGAAGATTGGGCAGATTGTTAATGAATTGCGAGTAGAGCTGGAGGGAAAAATCGAAGCCTATTCCGCTGTTTTGGAAGAAAAAGCGCTAGCAGATAAACTAGCAACGGAAAAAGTAGATATCACTTTGCCTGGGAGAGCGCCTAAAATTGGGCATCTTCATCCAATAACACTAACGATGCGCGAGATTAAGAAGATTTTCATGAGAATGGGTTTTGATGTTAACGAAGGCCCTGAAATAGAGAACGATTATTATAACTTTGAAGCATTGAACTTGCCGAAAGATCATCCGGCACGCGACATGCAGGATTCATTCTATATTACTGAAGAATACTTGCTGCGTACGCATACTTCACCTGTACAGGCAAGAACCATGCAGAGCAAGGGCGGCAACGAACCAGTCAGGATGATTGCTCCTGGATGCGTATATCGCAGAGATTATGATGCCACCCATTCGCCAATGTTTCACCAGGTAGAAGGCCTTGTAATAGATAAGGGTATTAGTTTAGCTGACTTAAAGGGAACTTTGGAATTATTCCTTAAAGAGATGTTTGGCAATGATGTCAAAGTGCGTTTACGTCCAAGCTTTTTCCCTTTCACGGAACCTTCTGCTGAGGTTGATATTTCTTGTGTAATTTGTGGTGGGAAAGGCTGCCGCGTTTGCAAAAACTCCGGCTGGCTGGAAATTTTAGGCTCAGGCATGGTGCACCCGAACGTTCTTACCATGAGCGGCTATGACCCTGATGCAGTAAGTGGGTTTGCTTTTGGTATGGGTGTGGAGCGTATTGCCATGCTCAAGTATGGTATTGATGACTTAAGATTATTTTTTGAAAATGATTTGCGCTTCATACGTCAATTCAAATAAGGAGGATTTGTTATGTTAGCATCTTTAAATTGGTTAAAAGAATATGTAGAAATTACAGATACTCCGGAAGTTTTGGCGGATAAGCTGACAAGAGCCGGTACTCCTGTAGAAGTAATAAATTATCTCGGTGAAGGTCTTAATGGTGTCGTAACCGGTAGGGTAGCGGAAATAGATCACCACCCGGATGCAGATAAACTATGGGTCTGCAGCCTTGATATCGGCACGGGGGAACTGCTGCAAATACTGACCGGGGCGCAAAATGTTACTAAAGGCGCCATCGTTCCGGTTGCCGTCGTTGGTTCAGAATTGCCAAACGGTATGAAATTAAAAAAAGCAAAAATGCGTGGACTTGATTCTTACGGCATGCTCTGTTCTGCCTCTGAACTTAACTTAGATGCAAAACTGCTCTTGCCGGAACAAAGAGAGGGCATATTGCTTCTTTCTGAAGATACGCCGATAGGTATTGATATAAAATCGGTTCTTGGCCTGGATGATGTTGTTTATGATTTCGACCTTACTGCCAACAGAGGAGATTGTTTCAACATGGTTGGCCTGGCAAGGGAAATTGCTGCCATTACAGGAACAGAATTAAAAATGCCTTCCTTTGCCGTAAAGGAAGTGGCACAAGGCGAAGCTAATGCTATGGCGCAAGTCGAAGTACAGGCGACAGATCTCTGCGCACGTTTTGCTGTGCGTATTTTAAAAAATATCAAGATCAAAGAATCACCGGTCTGGATGCAAAGAAGATTACGTGCCTGTGGCGTTCGCCCAATCAGCAACGTAGTCGACGTTACCAACTATGTTATGCTGGAACTAGGCCAGCCAATGCATGCTTATGATTATGATAAGGTTGCAGAGCACAAATTAATAGTCAGACGCGCTGAAAACGGCGAAAAACTAGTTACCCTCGATGAGCAGGAGAGAGATTTAAACGATGCTATGATTGTTATAAGCGATGTCAGCAAAGCGGTGGGACTTGGTGGTGTCATGGGTGGCCTTGCCACGGAGGTAACAGACGAAACTGTCAACGTTATGTTAGAAGCGGCGACTTTCGATGGTGTCAGTATCAGAAGAACCAGCCGTGCACTCGGCTTGCGCAGTGAAGCTTCCAGTCGCTTCGAACGGGGTGTTGATACAGTTCTTACTTGGAACGCGCTTAATCGTGCAGCTAATCTTTTGGAAAACATGGATGCCTGTGAGACAGTACCGGGCATTGTTGATGCCTATCCGGTTCCCTATGAGCCGGCAGTTGTAAAGGTATGCCCAAAAGCAATTAACGCGCGCGTTGGTATTGATATTACTAAAAATGAGATAATCGCTATTTTAGAAAAATTGCAATTTGGCATCGAAAATGAAGGGGAAGAGCTCCTTGTTACGGCTCCTACCTGGCGCCCTGATGTTACTTGCGATGCGGATATCAGCGAGGAAATTGCGCGCATCCACGGCTTGGATAATATTGAGTCACATCTGCCGTGCCTGAATGTAACAAAAGGCGGTCAGCATATTATTTACGATGTGCAGGATACAATTAAGGACTATATGGTAGCTGTCGGCATGAATGAAGTTATTAACTATAGCTTTATCCATCCTTCTGCCTTTGACAAAATCAATCTTCCTGCTGCTGATGAACGTCGTCAGGCCATTGATATTATGAATCCTATTACTGATGATTTCAAAGTTATGCGTACATCGCTGGTTCCTGGTATACTTGCGACGACCGCCTACAACCTGGCCCGTCAGAACAACAAGGTTGCTGTTTTTGAAGTTGGGCGTGTTTATTCGGCCAAAAATTTGCCGCTTGCAGATTTCCCAACCGAAAAGCCGATGCTATGTATGGCAGTGAGCGGTAAAAGGAATGAACTGAACTGGAATGAAGGACGCGATGATGTTGACTTTTACGATGTTAAGGGCATAGCCGAAGGCTTGCTGAATAGTTTGCAGATGAAGGATTATAAGCTTAAGCCAGGCAACGCTCCTTATCTTCATCCGGGCAAGAGCTGCATGGTTGAGTACAATGAAACCGCCATTGGTTGTTTTGGCGAAATTCATCCACTGGTTCAAGATGCATATGGTCTGTCACAGCCAACCTATTTATTCGAGCTGGAAATCGAACCATTGGTTGCGGCAGCAACCAATGTCCCACAATACAGACATTTGCCGAAGTTCCCGGGCACTTCCCGTGATATAGCAGTAGTCGTTCCTTTTGAGGTTGCCATGAGTGAGTTGGTTGAGGTGATTAAGGCCAACGCGGGTGAACTTCTGCAGACAGCAAGGGTATTTGATGTATATTCCGGCAAACAGGTAGCTGAGGGCTGCAAGAGCATGGCGTTTAACTTGACCTTCCAGGCTAAAGACAGAACTTTGACTGACGAAGAAATTGACATAGTTATTAAAAAAGTTGTCAATGCCGTTGAAGAAGCCTTTAAAGCAAAATTAAGAGAATAGTATTTAAATCTTGCCACGGGAGGGGAACGGAGGTAACCTTTTCCGTGGCATTATTGCGTGAGTTCACGAGCTTGCTGTCTTGTACAAGAAATATTGTCTGTCTCAACCAAAGAGGACTCCGAATGTATGCAATAAGGGGAAAATTTATGTTATAATTACACAAGGTTTTTACAAATATAAAATTAGTTAGGTGGGAACTTCCTTGCGTATAGTTGTAGTTGGTGCGGGAAAATTAGGTTATAGTGTGGCGCAATTACTAGCGAACGACCAATATGACGTAGTTGTGATCGAACAAGACGAGAAGCGTCGCGAAGTCGTGAAAAATAGCCTGGATGTTTTAACGATTGGGGCTAATGGAGCCAGTCCTGCGACAATGTCTGAAACTTTT
>RZYP01000154.1 GCA_009930275.1 Negativicutes bacterium | reverse complement strand
AGGATGGAACGCGACCTCGCTGCGGCGCGCGCCGCGGTGGAGCCCCGTTTCAGGCGGGAGGGCGCGGCCACGGAATTCGAGCGGCTCTTCCGGAGTCTTTATTCATCAACATTGTAGTTGTTTTTTTAAGGAATCTCTATCTAAAGGGATTTCCCTCTTCAACAATCTCTATTGTATCCAGTTCCTGAGGGGTTAACTCGGCTTTGTTCAGAGGTTCCTAAAAATAGTGAGATAGAAAGTAAGCGTGTTGGTAGTCTTCGCTTTGAGTAAATGTCTTGTAAAACGGTAAACGACACGCTGAACCATAGCGCAATATTGGAAAACATTTTATATTTAATGAACGGAGGCATTCTTCGTGAAAATAAAACACATGCACCTTCTTCCTAGGTTTCTCAGCCAGTGGCATGAGTATAAGAAAAAATCATTGGAGGAACGGGTGCGATTGTGGGATCTTTATCCTTGTCTGAATGAAAAGAGCAGTGATTCTCAGTCGGGGAAAGGTCACTATTTTTACCAGGATATCTGGGCGCTGCGGAAAATCGCTTCAAGCGGCGTTCGAAAACATGTTGATGTAGGTTCCAGAATCGATGGTTTTGCAGGGCAGTGCAGTGCAATATGCGAAATCGAATTCGTAGATATCCGGCCGGTCGATCTTGGTCTTGAAAACTTTTCTATGCGCCAAGGCAGCCTCCTCTCTTTACCATATGACGATGGAAGCTTAGAATCGCTTTCCTGTCTCCATGTTCTTGAGCATATTGGTTTGGGGAGATATGGCGATGATCTTGATCCGGATGGTTCGCGCAAAGCTGCATTAGAATTGAAACGAGTACTGGCCACTGGTGGCAGTTTATACTTAGGAGCTCCCATAGGAAGAGAAAGAGTCTGCTTTAATGCGCATAGAATATTCAATCCATTAACGCTGCTTGATTTTTTTAAAGGTCTAACTTTAATTTCTTTTAGTGCTGTAAATGACAATGGTTATTATGAAAAAAATGTTTTACCTGAACAATTCGTGAGCGCCAAATACTCCTGTGGTCTCCTGCATTTTTGTAAACTATAGGAATGAAAAAGTGCATTACTCCTTTTAATACATAGAATTACAAAAAGAATAATAAGGAAATGTTTTGGTAGGCACTATTCTTTTTCGCATATACAATGCCATCCAAAGCATGCAATCGGATTGGTTTTTTTAGGGCGTATTGCAAAATAAACAATCATCAGTAGCTTGAGAAAATACGCGAGAGGCCAACACCAGCTTCTACTCCGGCGTTCCATACCACCGATACGAGTGATTTCCTGGTACATTAAAGCAAACCAATCTCCATTTTGAGTGAGTTCGATAATTTTTAACCCTCTCTTAGGCAGATGATATTCGTACCAGTAACGGCTAAAACCGCTACAATAATGGAATGGCGCGAAGTGGACCCAAGAGACAAAAGGAGCAGTAAGTATTAGTTTGCCGCCTTTTCTAAGGAGACGAGCAAATTCATCAAGAGCTAGTGTTGGTTCAGGAAGGTGTTCTAATACCTCGCTACAGAGGATTGCATCAAATGAGTTTTCTTTTTCCGGAATTGCTGTGATATCACAGATTAAATCAATGCCTTTAGTATTCCAAGTTCCCGTATGCATGCTGTTTTCGTCTCCAGTTCCGTCGTATTGGCAAAAGTCCTGTGAGACATAGTGGAGATGTTTGCAAAAAAGTTGATTTGCGCGTTCTCCAGCTCCTGCGTCTAAAATACGTTGACCTGCAGGAATGCCTGATAGAGTTTTTTGAATCCAAAGACGCCTGATCTCCTCGTTTTTTTTATATCGCATATTTATCCTCCGAGCATAGATTAAATAAAGGCAAAAAAGATCTTAAAAGCAACAGAATGAACAAATGATATAATATCCTCAAAGTGTGGTATCTGTAAAGGTTTTTTTGAAACACTATATAAGGTCTAATTAAAGGGTTTCCCCTCTTCGTCGAGATCGACTGCATCAAGTTCCTGAGGAGGCAAACTCGGCTTTACTCAGAGGCTCCATAAGGAAAAGCTGTTACAAAAATTTAATAAAAATCAAATTACCTACGTTAAATAGTTTTGAAAATATTTAAACATAATTTACGTAATATAAATAAATTTTTGCATTTCAGAGTTGGCATATATTTTTTGAAGGAATGAAGTTTTTAAAAATGAAAATTATTGTTCGTAGTTGCGGCGGATTGGGCAATCAAATGTTTCAATATGCGATAGGTAGAGCTATTGCACTTGAAACAGAAGGAGAAGTGTTGGTGGATGTGTCCTCTTTTGAAAGAGAAAAAAGAAAGTTTTCTCTCAATGATTTTTGCCTTATAGATAAGATTCATGTTTTTTCATATAAAAGTTGGGAGGTTCTTGCTGCAATAAAGGTGATTAAACGTCTGCGAAAGTGGGGAATTGGAAGAAATAAAATAATATTTGGCAATATCATTATGGAAACATTTCCTCCAAGCTACTTTGATTTCAATTTTTCTGTGTTACGAGAGAAGCGATGTTTATTTTTGGAAGGGTTTTGGCAGTCTGAACAATATTTTGCTCGTCATAGAGAAGCAATACTGAATGATTTTACACTAAATTCGTTTTCTTCTGTTGCTGAACAATGGGATGAAACGATTCGCTCCAAAGGGTATTCGGCCGTGGGGCTTCATATTCGGAGGGGCGACTATGTTTCTGAACCTTCCGCGAATCGTGTACACGGTGTACTCTCTATAGGATATTATAAAAATGCTGATAAACTTTTGCACGGGCTTGGTATCAAACCAACTTACTTTATTTTTACTGATGACGTTGAGTGGGCTCGGGAAAACCTTTCGTTTTCTTCCGATGTTTTTTTTGTCTCTGAAACTGGATGTCGTGATGTTGAAGAGATGATTCTTATGTCCCGATGCTCTCATGCTATTATTGCCAATAGTTCTTTTAGTTGGTGGAGCGCATGGATGAATAAAAATAAAGACAAAGTTGTTGTAGCGCCCGCTTTCTGGTTCAGAAATATGGCAAGCGATCACATTGTTCCGAAAGAATGGTATCGGATATAAATTGAGTGTAAACGTTTAAGAAAATAAATTGTATATTTTGTTTTACGTATAATAAATTTTTATTTATTGCATAATAGAAATCGCCAAAACATAAATTATGGAGGTGCACATATTGATTCCTAATGACTGTTTAATGAGTCTTAAGAAAAGTGCACTTGTAAATGATCCTGAAAGGAATAAGAGGTTTGTTTTTCCAGTTAGAACATCTGTTGTAATAGCCACAAAAAACAGGGAAGAAGCTCTTCGTTCTATTTCGCTACCATCTCTTGTAGAACAGGGGAGTAGTAATTTTGAAATTATTATCTGGGATGCGGGTGATTTGTGTCGCTCGCGCCTCATTGTAGCTTCTTTCAGCGAGAAATTCGCGGAGAAAGGAATACCGCTATTTCATGTACCTGCACCGAGACATGGCCTCGTTTCTCAACGAAATGATGCCGTCCGCACAATAGAAGGGGAGTTTGTTTTTTTTATTGACGACGACAGCTCTCTTTCCTCAGATGGTGTGCAATCAGTAGCGGAGTGTTTTGATTCGAATCCAATGGTGATGGGGGTTGGTCTCGTTGTGGAAGACCTTTTGGATGGGAAAAAGCCTCACAAAAATCGCATTTCCAAAATCAAAGAGTTGTTGTATCGTGCGTTTGCTTATCGAAGAAAAAGAGTAGTTTCTCTTTCCGGCTCAGCTAAGGGTATTACTGCTCCTGCAGGTTCTGCGGAATGGCTCAGCGGGTGTTCTATGGCTTTTAGAAAATCAGTATTTAATAATATGTTTTTTAACGAAAAATTAGAAACATTTGGACCTTATGCTATGTTTGAAGATATAGAGTTTTCCCATAGGGTTTTTCGTCACTACGGTACTCCTCTTCTTGTGGCATCAAATGGGTCTGTGTCGCACCATTCTGTGTCTGGCTCAAGAATTGTAGGAGCGGAGAAGAAGGCTGCGATGTATTTATACAATAGGTATCTTTCAATGAGAATTACATCGGCTGATCATTACTTGATGGGGCGGTTCTCATTCGCTTGGGCTTTAGCTCGCTCGTTCCTGAAACTGTCGCGTGAGTGTGGAACCTTCGCAACAATCAGGGGTTTTTTGATGGCTGCGAAAAAAATAGGAGAAAAAAATAACACGTTAAAGGATAAAGGAATAGGCCAAACCCAATCCTAAAGTTCACCACAGGTTGGTGTGGATGCGATTCCAGAGATTTTTTCTTGGAGAACGATGCTGCCTATCTCGATGACTGCGCCCGAAACAGCATTCTGAGACGCCTGATCCTTCCTCGCAGCGTGAAACTCTCCTCCGGACGGAGCGTCACCGCCGCGGGAGGTTCGTACGGAAGCGCCCGAAGGAGGGAGACGATCGCGGGAAACAGGTTGTACCCGTTGAGCACACGGTTGCGCGCCTCCCTTAAAAGCGGAATCGACCGTTCGTAGGTTCCCTGCTCGATAGTCGCCATGATCGTCCGGACGGCCTCCTCGGGACGTTCGATGTCGAT
>RZYP01000153.1 GCA_009930275.1 Negativicutes bacterium | reverse complement strand
CTTTTTGAGTTACTTTTTCTCCCCGTTCATTTCGTTAGTCATGGAAAATAGTAACGGCGGAAAACCCACCGTCCATTCATGTTATATCAGTTCCAAATATATCATTGAAAAACGTTACCAGTTCCTTTCGGTGTAAACTGTCCCCATACAGGGAAGCAGGATGATATGGTTCGTGCCGTCCGATTTCGTAGGCAATATCTAACTTTGTGAAACGTTTGCCTTCCTCATAACGCATTTTAGTACCGGGCAACCAGTTATTTCGTCTTTGTTCCTGTCGGATTGCCATTAATTGGGTTAAGCATATACGTATAATTTTCGCCAACCGTATGCCCTGATTCCATTTTATAGGGGCTTTCTAAGCAGTCTTTACATTGTCTGATAAGCTGCATCAAGGTCTGTTACCTCGATACTGTTTCCTGTGATGTCTTTTATTGTTTTCATGCCTGTTCCTGTTTTGATTGTGATACATACCATGCGTCCCGATAATTGTCGCCTAATAGGTTGAATGCTCCTGTTAATCGGCTATCCTGTGCATATTTCTTGGCTTCGCTAATGGTGTTGAACTCTCCCAGTCGTTGAAAGCCTAAGAATAAGATGTACTTATCCTTGCTTTTCTCGGCTATCCATTCATTCCGACGGGAACGGCATTCCTCCAAAGTCGGTGCTACCGTGCTGAATAGTTCCCCGTCAGTATGCCTGTAATCATATTGAAAGAATGTCTGCTTCGGGCGGTGGGCAGGACGAAATGTTGTGTAATTTTCTTGCCCTTGTTCGCATATGGAACAGCCGTTTTTATTGATCGAATTTGTTTTCATGGTCGTTAATTTAATGTTTCGATTGTTTCCAATGGTGTATTTTTATTGAGCCATTCTACAATACAGTCCATATTATACTCGGATGTAATAATGGCAGTATGTTCGTCAATCTGTGTAAATCGGGAACTCTCATAATTATCAATCCATTCTTTTAGATTGACTGTATGCCAGTTTTCATAATCACGGGTAAACATTCGGTCTATCTCCTTAATGGTCTGCGAAAATGTTACTTTTATTGTCTGATACTGGTCGTCTATAATTTCAAGGTGGCGAAGTGAGCCGAACTCATCATGCAGTCTGCCAAATGACCAACCATTTTCGTATTGCAAGTTTCCCCATTGGTGCGGTTCATCATATCGTACATTTACTTCTGCGGTATGTTCTTCGATTTTTATGTCCTCGATAGTTCCCGTTACCATTAAGCCCGTAAAAATGCACTTACAACGCTTTCCTATAATGCTGTCGTTTACTTCTGTCGTTTTCATATCTATATATTGTTGATTATTAAAAAAATGACAATTCTAATTGTACAGGTTTACGTCCTGTAATCTCGTCAAATAGGGCTTTTGCCTGTTTAAGTACATTTAGGGCGTATCTGTCGGTCTTACTGCTGTCTTTTTCAAGTCCTGTCAGCATATCGTTTAATGCCGATTTCAGACAGTCTTTTCGGTTGTCGAATATCTTACCCCACACGCCTAAACCGTAACCCGATCCGCCTGTGCTATGGGAATAACTTACTCCGTAAGTCCATTTGCCGTTCAAGCCCTTGCCCAGTGTGATATAATTGGATACCGCCCAACCGTCCCGATGGGGGAACTTTATTTCTTCCCGTTCCAAAAAATCAGGTCTTTCCAACCAACCGTATTGGTTAAACTCTTTCTTTGTGAAGCCAAACAGCAGATGTTTGTCGTAATCACGTTTATTCATAATCAACTGGCGTGGGCTATCTCCAAAGCTCTCGTATTCCTCGATTATCGCCCTGTCATTCCGTCTTAATGCGTTCAGATAAACCGCTACCTCATGGCGTTCGGCTCGGCAGTAATTCACGTCCTGTATCTGTTCCAATTTTTCGTATATTGATAATTCTTTGTATTCCATGATTTTTGTTTTGTGGGGCAGGGTTACTGCCCCGTGTTACTACTTAATCCAGTCCGAAATAACAGGCTAACTGTTGTTCTTGGGACTTTGAGAAAATCCAACCTGCCAGTTTTTTACCGTTAAAGGTCAGTCGGGCGTTAAACCGTCCGCCCATTGCCCGAAGTTCGTCTTTGATACTCTTGGTATCTCCGAATACCGCTACCGCTTTTGCTGAATATTCCACCAATGTGCAGCCGTTTTTTCCTGCTCCTGTCGGATTATTGGGTGGAGTGGAATTTGGTTTGCTGATATGTATGTTATCTTCATTCCCTGCGGTATAGGCAAATTCTTCTATTGTATTTTCCCTTTTGTAAATAGGTGTCTTTTCGATTATCCAACCGCTGTACTTACTTTCGCCTAAGTAATAACCGTCTCCCATGCTGTATTTTTCCCGATGCTCGTAATCTTCGTTATAATCTGCTAAATAGGCGGTTTCCTCAAAGTTAGGTGCGTGTTTACGCATTTCGGAAAAGATGTCCCTTTTGTGGGTGGAAAAGCCTAAAATAATGGTACGTTGTACGCTACTTGCGTAATAATCGGTTTGGCTGTCGCTTTCATTCTGTTTCAGCCTTGCCACGATAACCGCCTGAGCGTTTTCGGGAAGAATGGCAATCATGCGTAACCGTCCGATTTTCTTTACTTCTTCAACTCTTACTTTTTCCTTTTCGGCTTCTTCCTGCTCCGCTTTCTTCTTTTGCTGTGCTTCCTGAAGAAGTATTGCCACCTCGAAGCTGTCCATAAATTCAGGGCTTTCGCTGTCGTAATAGTAACCGATACCGAATTTTTCTTTCAACGGTCTGATAATATCGGCTGTCTGATAGTCCTTTGTGCGAAGATTAATCAACTTGTAATGCAGTCCCCAATCATTTTTAACAATGTCGTACACTACATATCTGTCATAACTGTACCCCTCCATTTGGATAATTTGGTTTACTTCAACTACCTGTTTGCTCCTGTCTATGCTCTTGTTTGCACCTAATAAAAATACTGTACTCATAACTCTAAATTTTAAGGGATTATAAAAAGGTCAAAAGAATGAAAAGAAAGAGGATTATAGCCCCAAAACCCACTATTACAGAGAGAATACCCATAAGAATAGGACGAAATAGATACAAGCCAACTAAAGCCCAAATAAATCCTGTTCCCCACACACAGAACCCCAAAGCCACCAAAACGATTTTTACAACCAATTTTATGCTAATTGGAAGGTAGATTGTTGTTCGTTGTTTCCTATTTTTTTCTATACTTCTCATAATTTCTGACTTTTTTTTTATGCCGTATCGGAGCCGGTGAGTTGTGATCGAGTTTCAGGGGCTATCAGAAAGTAGTGTTTAGCCGAAGACAAGTTTTTTGGGAATAAATACGCTCGCCCGAAGAATGAGGGAAAGAGGAAGATTTTTCACAAAACCGCAGGCTTGAACTTGCAAGCGGCGTGAAGAACACGGAAATACTTTCGCCACTGTAACCGATTACAATGAGCCGCTTTAGTATAAGTAGCTAAATGAGGAAGAAATTATAAGGAGAGAAGTGTTGTAAAAAGAAAAGTTGATTGATAGCGTTTTTTTATAGCATGATAACCGGCTCAATCAACATATCTATTGAATCTTGATAGATATGTCCTTATGATTGCGTATATTTGCAGTAGAAAAAAGAGTTATATCGCAGAACCTCAATATTGTTTCTGCGTTATTATATAACATAACGTTCGCTGAACGTCTCACTACGAAAACTGGTAATTTTCAAACGGAAGAGACTGATGCGCAATGTTCATGCTGTACAAAAGTATGGCGTGGGCTTGCCTGTCTTCTTCCAAAGGCATACCAGTGCCTCGTAGTGGAGCAGTGTGAGTTCCACGCTTTTTTTGTCAGACGAATGTTCTTAAAAGGCGTAATTATAAAAGGATAAGAACATGAGGAAGATTAAATTGTACATTACAGCATCCATTGACGGATTTATTGCTCCGCCTGACGGCGACCTTGAATGGTTAATTGGTTATCCGGTTCCCTCGAAAGAGGATCATAAAAACTTTTTGGATTCGGTCGATACCGTTATAATAGGGGGAGAAACTTACAGTAATTTTATTTGTATGGATATTCTATGGCCATACAAAGGAAAAACTGTGTATGTCGTTGCCCGGAATCCTTTAATGGAAAGAGAGGACGTGAATTTCATTACTGAAAATGCCGTTGAAACTATTTCAGAACTTAAAAAAGGAAATGGAAAGGATATATGGCTTGTCGGGGGTGCGGAACTTATCTCGTTGCTGCTTGGCAATGATTTGATTGACGAAATGATAATTACTTACATTTCTGAAACGCTTGAAAAAGGAATACCTTTGTTTACCAATGAACTTAAAGAAAAGGACTGGGTTTTGAAAGACGAAACAGCCTATGATAATAAAGCGGTCAGAAAGATATATCAATTCGTAAAATAAAAGAAAAAGCCTATTCCGTTGTGAAATAGGCTTTTCGATTTTCACAGGGATTAACTAAATACCCTTTTTCCCGTAGCATTTACTACCGTCGGGAGATAAATAGAAATCGAATGTTTCAGCGACAGAACGCCCTTTTATTTCAAACGAATACTTACACCTAACAATTACG
>RZYP01000152.1 GCA_009930275.1 Negativicutes bacterium | reverse complement strand
GGATAGACATAGATGACGTTCTCCGGTGTCTTCCGTCCGAATGGGTGAAAGAGATTTTTAATGGCGGTTTGATAGAAGGAGTTGTTTTTTCCTGTAGAGAAATTTCTCGCTGCCATTTCCTTGAAATCAGCTAAATGGATCGGGATACTGGCATTTTTCCTGAAAAGAAAAAGGTCTCCGGACCCACTCACCATAGCTTTCTCCAACAGATCTTTTATGGCTGCCTGGTAGCCTGTTTGATAGTCGTCGCTTGTCTGTTCAGTGGTTTGGGTGCTTGCAGCTGCTTCCTTCTTCTTTGCAATAAATTCATCAAGGTCTGATTGTTCTATCTGATAGCCTATTTTTCTGGATTCTTGTACAGCTGGCAAGTCCCCTTGACGGATCCAACGCAAGACTACTTGCCTAGAACTCGTAAGGCCTTCTTTTTCTAAGATCGTGAGCACTTCAGATACGTTTAACATGTGACTCCCCCTCTCTTTTATCTTTACTTTACTATATTATAAAGTAAAGTAAAGATAAAAGGAAAGTAATAGCTCTTTAAAAAAGATTTATTTATCGATAATGGACAGGTGTCTATTATGAAGGCAGTAAAGACGCTCGTAGGTGTTGTAGTATAAATTTTACGCGTGTTGGAAAAAGGAATAGCAGTGTCCAGAAAATGGTTCATTTCTGGACACTGCTATTTTGGTATGGTTTTTCTCTAAATGATCTGAAATACGTGTCCATAAACCCGTCACAAATTCTATGTCCAATTAATCACCCTGGATAAAGTTATGGTACAATGGAATAAAAAAAGAAGGTGATTTTTTGAAAATTGGATACGCACGTGTTTCTACTGGATTACAGAATTTGGATCTCCAGGAAGATAGTCTGGAAAAATTTGGCTGTGAGAAAGTTTTTACAGATCACATGAGTGGCGCAAGGAGCAATCGCCCGGGATTAGAAACAGCGATTGAATTTGTTCGTTCAGGAGATACACTCGTTGTGTGGCGATTAGATCGGTTGGGGAGAAATATGGAAGACTTGATTACGATCGTCAATCGTTTGAATAATCGAGGTGTTAGTTTTCACAGCTTACAAGAAAATATCACGATGGATAAATCAAGTTCGACTGGTCAATTAATGTTCCATCTGTTTGCGGCATTTGCAGAATTTGAACGGAATCTAATTCTGGAACGATCTGCCGCTGGACGTGCCGCTGCACGTGCACGAGGTAGATTTGGCGGACGCCCCGAAAAGTTAAGCAAGAGTGACTTGGAGCTTATGAAGACGTTGATCGATAATGGAACACCTATTAAAACAATTGCCGAAAGATGGAATGTTTCCCGTACAACCATTTATCGTTACCTCAATAAATTAGAGGAAACGAATACTGGACAAGTGTGACCGATTTGAATTTTTTTCGTGAACAATTGTCCATAACATCATTTGGAATTAAGCTAAAGGAGAGATTACCTTTCCTTTAATTAACATGATATCCTCCTTTTTCCAATTAAATATCTTTTAGATAATGCAGTCACAAAAAATCAAACTTTATGATTTCGTTGAATATCTCGTTGGTAGAGTGTTTTTTATAATAGTCTTCTGCAGTCCAGCATATTTTATTGCAGAAATCCTCTACACCAATTCTAATCGTGATGGTTTGTTCGTTTTTTTTACCCGATTCCCAAAAGGAGCCGATAGAAGTAAGTTTATCATTAAGATGGAATTCCAATTTTTTATAAACTTGATGATTTTCATGAAGATTTCTTTCAACTGTGGGTTGAATATCTAAGGATCCTTCGTGTAAAAGTGCACATCGCAACTTGTATACTGTATATCCATTTAACGGATTAACTGGAATGCTCTCTGAGGTATCAATTTCAAATAGATAAGATGGGTTTTCAGAAGGGTAAATATACTCGTTATACCACCTTGCATAACGCCCACCTACATCAGGGCGGCCGTTTTTTTTCATTTCTGGAAATGCAATCTTGCCACATATATCAGGTAAAGTCAGTGTTAACGATAGAGCAGATAGATAGTTTTTTCTCTTGAGATTATCCTGGATTTCTGGAATTAATCGATCCATTTAATACCTTCTTTCGTCTATTGGAGATTTTAATATAAGAATTTAACGTTTCCGTAGCGGTAAGACATCTTCATGGATCATTTTAGTGTAGGCTTTTTTTACTTTTTTCCAATAAGATAATTTCCTTATTGGGTATCCAGTATGAGCGCTATAGGCATTGGCCATGCCCCCTAAGGATTCGGCTATGACATGCCCTTCGTCGAGATTTGCGTTCTCTGTAACCGGAACTTTTGCTTCATCATCATAATAGCGTCCGTCATAATTCACTGGTTCAGTGGCAGTATTTTGCAAAATGATTTCTGCGGCAGCAACCCGAACCAATTGCCAATATTCGTTTGTATAGGCCCAATATTCCCTTTCACCAAACCCGCTATCAACTCTAATAAGTCTTTTTTCATACTGATTTAACATCCTTAGCAAACGACTTTTTAAATGATGTGGGAGATACTAATTTACAATATTGTAGTACCTAGTAAGCTCATTTACAGCAGTGTCAACTATCC
This sequence comes from Negativicutes bacterium, assembly GCA_009930275.1. The sequence goes on along the minus strand of RZYP01000152.1, from coordinate 2,033 downwards.
TATCAAGTTCCTTCTCTGTCATCGTTATACTAGCTTTTAATTGTGTATTCCATAAATAAACTCCATTCATTTCATGGATGTCTTCTACGTTCAAATACCTAGTAGTATATAATCCCGAACCATAAAAATTCACCCTACCCGGTTACTTCAAAGTACCTAATTGTTAGCTTTTGGAAATTATTGGTATACTTTATATAGCACAAATCGTTAAAGGAGGATTCAGATGGAAGCTTATAAAAATGTGATTATCGGGTTTGGAAAGGGCGGTAAAACACTGGCGAAGCTGTTAGCCAAGCATAATGAAGAGGTACTGATCATTGAAGAGTCCGACCAAATGTACGGAGGAACCTGTATCAACGTGGGCTGCATTCCCTCCAAATTTTTGATTCTTCAAGGCGAAAAAGGAGAAGCTTTTGAGCAGGCGGTCCTGAAGAAAGATGTCTTGATAGAAAAACTAAGAGACAAAAACTATCATATGCTTCAGGATGAAGAATCGGCTACCGTCTGGACAGGAAAAGCTTCCTTTTTAAATGACCATGAGCTGCTGGTCAATATGATGGATGGATCAGAACGGACAATCAAAGCGGAAAGAATTTTTATCAATACCGGCGCCACATCAATTATCCCTTCGATTGATGGGCTTACTTTAGGGAAGCGCGTGGTTACTTCTAAAGAAATCATGTCCTTGGATCGACGCCCTGATCGGTTGGTCATCATTGGAGCAGGCTATATTGGACTGGAATACGCTTCAATGTTTGCGAATTTTGGTTCGGAAGTTACGGTGATTGATGGCCGTGCAGAATTTATTCCTCGAGAAGACGAGGATATTGCAGCTATGATTTATGAGGACATGGGCAATCAAGGTATAAAATTTGAGTTGGATCAGCAGTTGGTTAAAGTCGTAGAGAATCCAGAGGCTGTTGAAATCCACTATGGAAACAACGAAACCAAAGTGATTGAAGCCGATATGGTGTTAGTTGCAACGGGCCGGAAGCCAAACACAGAAGGTTTGGGTTTAGAAAATACTTCTATTGAAGTGTCGCCGAATGGGGCTGTTATGGTTGATGAAAAATTGCAGACAACCACTGAGAATATCTGGGCCATCGGGGATGTAAAAGGCGGACTGCAGTTCACCTATATCTCGTTGGATGATTACCGTATCATTGCAGATCAATTATTCGGAGATGGCAGCCGATCGACTAATGACCGGGCTGTAGTTCCTTATACAGTTTTCTTAACTCCGCCACTATCCAATGTGGGACTTACAGAACGGCAAGTGCAGGCAGAAGGTTTTAAGTATCAAGTGTTCAAACAACCCGTTGCCGCGATTCCAAAAGCACAAGTAGCAGAAGATGCACGTGGCATGTATAAAATTATCGTGGACACAGAAACCGAGAATATTTTAGGCGCTTCTCTATATGGCATCGAGTCCCATGAAACCATTAATATCATTTCATTAGCCATGAAGGCAGGCATCTCTTATAAAGTGTTGAGAGATCAAATATTTACCCACCCTACAATGGCGGAAGCTTTGAATGATGTCTTGAAATAAATGATAAAGGAGATGAGTCTAGTTGCTCATCTCCTTTTTTCATTAAGGACAAACCAGTTCTCTTTGTCCCCACATTTTCATTTGCTCAACTATTACTGCTAATTTTTTGCCCTTGGCGGTTAAATGGTAAGTGGACTGCAGCATATTATTTTCTGTTACTTTCTCATTTCCCACTATCTTATTTTGTTCCAGAAGTGTCAGTTGTTGTTTGATCATTTTAGGTGTGCTCCCATCCATCGCTTGATGCAATTGGCCAAAGCGCATATCCTGTTGGTTCAAAAGTTCGATAATTTGCGGAATCCATTTTTTACCCAATAAGTTTGCTAATGCTTCAGTTGGGCAGGTGTAGTCAGTTTGTTCATTTAAATCGTTGAAACCGTAGTGAGCTTGGTTCAATAAAATCTTCTCCTTCTTTATAAACTTGTGGTTGATTGATATCCGGATTACGTTATCAGTCCTTATCCTAGTGACTACTTTCTCG
>RZYP01000151.1 GCA_009930275.1 Negativicutes bacterium | reverse complement strand
GCATTGTCCTTGTATAAAGCCTTTAGCTGCGACTGTGCCTGCAACACAAGGCAGGCGGATATTTCACGGCTTCGGATGGTTGCCATCAGTTTTTCGAGCTTTGGGATCTGTCCGATATTTGCCGCCTCGTCAATCAGACAGCGTACATGAATCGGTAAACGCCCGCCGTACACATCATCGGCTTTATCACACAGGAGATTGAAAAGCTGCGTGTATGCCATGGATACTAGAAAATTAAAAGTATCGTCAGTATCGCTGATAATGATAAATAGGGCTGTTTTACTGTCACCCAGCGTATCAAGCTCCAATTCATCATAGGCGGTCAGTTCCCTAAGCTCCTTAATGTCAAATGGAGCTAACCTTGCACCGCAGGATATCAGAATGGATTTTGCAGTTTTTCCTGCTGCTAATTTGTATTTCTTATATTGCCGCAGAGCAAAATGCTGTGGGTCTTTTTCTTCCAGACGATCAAACATCTGGTCAACGGGATTTTTGAACTCCTCATCATCTTCACGCACCTCCGAAGCGTTAATAAACTCAATGAGGGTCGAAAAGTTTTGCTCATGTTCCGGGGCTTCAAAGTAGATGTAGCCGATCAGAGCTGTATAAAGCAGAGTTTCAGCCTTTACCCAAAAATCATCCCCTGCCTTGCCCTCGCCCTTGGTATTGGCGATAAGTGTCGTGACCAACTTCAAAATATCCTTTTCGCTTTTGATATAGGCGAAAGGATTGTAGTGCATGGACTTCCTGAAATTGATGGTATTGAGAATTTTAATTTTATAACCTTTGCGCTGCAGCAATTTCCCGCACTCCACCACGATACTGCCCTTAGGGTCTGTAACCACATAGGAGCTATGGCACTGCATTAAATTTGGCTTGAGCCAAAACCGCGTTTTGCCGGAACCGGAACCTCCTACAATCAGCACATTCTTATTTCGTGCGTGTTTTGGATTTTGTGGACGGCTGTTCATGGTTAAGCTTTCTGTCTTGGTGAGTACTACATTGTTTTGGAATACGGGATCGGCAAAAGGGCGAATATCCTGGGCAGTTCCCCAACGGGCTGAGCCATACTCAACGCCCTTGCGGTACTTCTTTGCGTTTTTTCCTTTCACATAAACCACAAGACGAATGACAGCGGCAAGCAGCAGGCCAGCAAGAAAATCCTGTGGATGAAAGCTGGGTAATGGATTTTCAAAAGCAGCAGCAAAGCCATCAATTAAGTTCAGCACCTTGTCTGCAAAATCATATCCTGCGGCAAGCCGCGAGCCTTGTGCGGCTTTGGTCAAAAATAGGGCAATGAATAGATACGGGAGATTTAGGATAAGGAGCTTTTTTGTTTTTGGTGTCATAGGCTCTGCTCCTTATCTTTGTGCTTTACCTTGTCGGAAATGGTGTTCTTCACAAGCTCGGTGAATTTTCTAAGTTGTGCCAATACAGAAGGTCTTTCTGCTTTCTGCATGGTTTTTGCGGTAAACTCGGTAAATGCGGCGGTAATGGCATCTGCATCCCTGCCCTTAAAGAATACAAGGTATTTAGGCGGCAATACGGTTTTGTCTTTTTTGATGGCAAAATCTACGCCGTATTTTCTCGCAATCCTTTCAAAGCTTTTGATGTTCTTATCCGACACCTCGATATTGGTTAGTCCTTGATTTTGTTTTGCAAGGTCTTTGACACTTTGCTTGCCGTGTGGAATAGCCGGGCTGTCACGGCTCTTTTTCTGTGCCGACAAATATTTATACATAGCGGATTTTAATACCCGTCCTGTCAGCTTTGCGGTGCTGATTGCCAGTGTGACTGACCTGTTTTCTACTTCTTCCTGCATGATAAATGCCTCCTTTCGCGGTTTTTAAAGAAATAAAGTTAAGGCGGTACCACCAAGAGGTGAAGCAAGTATTTAGCGCTATTCATTTTCCAGATCCTGTCCTTTCGCTTTCTGAATACCATCAATGGGTTCTTTGGAGCATATCCCTTATCATTTCAATGCCGTCTTTGATTCTTAATAAGATGCCAATGTTATTTTCACGGTACACTACGCTCTGTTTTTGGGTATGAAAAAAGGCGCTTTGTAATCCTGCAAAACAGATACAAAACGCCTTTAGCGGTTTCCGTATAGATCATGATTTACAAGTGCTGAATAGTAGTTATCGATGGTTGAAGGTGCGTTAAACAGAGTTGCCAACAGATATCTCTTGATATTTCTAATGTATGTGGTGGTTTTTCTAAGACACTCAAATACATAGCAAATATGCTGACTGTTTATTTTCAACAGCTTTTCCTTGACGAGCTGTGCAGGGTAATCATCTCCAGCGACATTGATAATGTCCTTTGTGGAGCAGAGCGTTTCTACCATCAGGTCTATAATTTCGTCCAATTGTTCACGATTATAGTCATGCTTGATGTAGTCATATCCAAGATTGTCTAAAACTTTTTCTCTAACATTTTCTATGCTGTCACATCCAATCGCTTCATATCCAATCAACTTTTGTCGTTCGCAATTTGTTGCATATGAATTTGATGGATGCGGATTTGATACCTCTATATTTAATAAATCAGTGTTGAATAAATTAGTCTTTGATCTATCAGTATTTAATTGGTGTGGATTTCCCAAGATAGGTTCACCCTGTTTAGGTTTTCCCAACATTGGATTATCCAAGATTGGCTTTTCCCTTTTAGGCGAGATTACTGTATTATCAAGGATTTGCGGCCTCTCCATAATAGTATATTCTGTAGTTGTAAGCTGCCCCCTTTCATTTCGTAACCGCTTGCGGATAATATATCCTTGTGTTTCGAGTTCCTTAACTGTTGCATTGATACTATCAATACCGTCCTTGCAGATAAAGGAAAGTCCCTTCGTGGTATAGTCCCAATTTTCCGGCAAAGATAACATAAGGGAAAGTAAACCTTTTGCCTTTAGGGACAATTCGGTATTTCTTAAATGGTGGTTTGCCATAACCGTATAATCCCTCGTTTTTTCTACTCGAAAAACCGCCATACAGATCACTTCCTTTCCCTATCGTTCCTGTTGCTGCTGTCGCTTTTTATACCAGCCCTCTAAGAGTTTAAGAATCGTTTCCTCCATTTTTTGAGGTGTGTAGGACTTGGGAAAGTATTTACGGAGCTTGTCTCCAGTCAGTGTGACTTTATCCTGCTCACCTTTCTTTTCCTCAGACAGAATAGCGGTCATAACATCAAGGGAAAGTTTCTCCTCTTGCGAATACTTTTTCAACCGCTGCGCCTGTGAAAGAGAAGGGGTAGCCTGTTCGCTGTCCATTGCATCCAACAATTGGGTCTGTTCATCTGGTTTGAGATAGGATAGTTCCACAGCAGGATTAAAGGCAATTTTCTTTTCATCTACCATATCAAGCAAGGCAGGGATTAACTCAGTGAGGCGAATATATCTCTGGATTTGTTTTGCACTTTCTCCCATTTGCTCAGCCAAAAGGTCTCGAGATTTTCCCTTAGGTAAATGGGGGGCAAGTTGACCACCATTTTCTTTTGATGGTCTGCCTGCCTGTCTTTTCATAGCATTCAGCTTCAATTTGTAAGCAAAAGCTCGTTCACTGGGTAACAGACTTTCTCTTTGAATATTGCTATCAACCATAATAATTGTGGCAGCATCATCGTCAAGATTCCGGACTATAACAGGCATTGTAGTGAGTTCTGCAAGCTCACAGGCTCTTTTCCGGCGGTGTCCGGCAACAAGCTCATAACCCCCTTCATCACGGGGACGCGCTATAGCAGGAACAAGTACGCCATACTGCTTGACACTTTCAGTAGTGTCAAACATGGCTTCGTTATCAATGACCTTAAAGGGGTGGTCTTTGAACGTGTAAAGTTCTGATAATGGAATTTCCTGAACCTTTTCTCGGCTCTCGTCAATACGGCTTTCTTCGGTAGTGAATAAGTCATCTACTGAGGTCAAATTTATGTTTTTGGTGGAGCTTTTCAATTTTCAACACCTCCTTTGTTAAAGCCTTGTACGCTTCTGCAACCTTTCCTTTGGGGTCATGGGTGAAAATACTTTTACCCTCTGCGCTGATTTCTGCGGCACGGACAGAATGAGGTATGTCCGTACTAAATACCTTTATTTTATCGCCGTAAGTATCACGGAGCAGAGTGCTGATTTCCTTTGCATAATTGGTGCGGTTATCCACCATTGTCAGCAAGATACCGTCAATTTTTAGTTTTGGGTTAATCTGCTTTCGTACTTTGCCTACAGTCTGTAAAAGCTGTTCCAATCCCTTTGCAGGGAGATACTGTGCCTGTACGGGAATCAAAACGCTATCTGCGGCGGCAAGGGCATTGATGGTCAGCATACCTAAGCTGGGCATACAATCCAAAATGATATATTGGTAGTCTTTCTTTACCGTTTCAAGATACTGCTTCAGTACCATTTCACGGCTCATGGCATTAACCAATGAAACCTCAATACCTGATAGCTCAATATTGGCTGGCATGAGGTCAACACCCTCATTGTGATGTAAAATTCCCTCCGCAGGGACTATGGAAGTATCCGTTATGACCTTTCCCAACATGGTAGCGAGGGTGATAGGTAGCTTATCCGGCTGCGGATAGCCCAGGCTAATTGATAACGAACCTTGCGGATCACTGTCAACCAGCAGTACCTTTTTGCCCTCCTGTGCTAAACCTATACCTAAATTGGCACAAGTCGTTGTTTTGCC